>NZ_KI914909.1:97298-104153 GCF_000520575.1 Arthrobacter sp. I3 | reverse complement strand
GATGGGGGCGGTGGCCGCGGCCGCCTGGTGCTCGCGGAAACCGTTGCGGGCCACAAACCGGCCCACGGGGCCGGGGTCATGGAAGCCGCCGGCGTCCAGCACCACGCGTCCGGCGGACACCACGACGGCGGGCCAGCCGGTGAGCGTCCTGCCGTCGAACGGCGAGAAATCCGTTCCCATGTGCAGGGCAGCGCCGTCAACGGTGCGTTCCTGTGCGGGATCGAAGACGACGAGGTCGGCGTCGTACCCTGCTGCGATCGTTCCCTTGCCCGGCAGGGCGTTGATCCGGGCCGGACCGGCGGCGAACACTTCCACGAAATCCTCCACCCGGGCTGCCCCGCCGGTGGCGTCCATCATGGCGGTGAAGGTGACAGGCATGCGGGTTTCCACTCCCGGCAGGCCGTGCGGCATGGCGCGGATGTCATCGGACCGCTCGCGCTTTTGCGTGAGGTCGTAGCAGGAGTGGTCCGAGGCCACCGTGTGGATGGCTCCGGCGGCAAGCCGGTCCCGCAACGCGGCGACGGTCTCGGGGCTGCGCATCGGCGGGCAGCAGGCGTACCACTCGGGGAAGGACGTGCCGTAGACGGTGTCGTCCAGGGTGAGGTAGTGCGGGCACGTTTCCGAGAAGGCGTCCATTCCGTGGCTGCGGGCCCCGGCGACGAGGTCTACGGCCCCCGGCGTGGACTGGTGCACAAAGTAGACGGGAGCGTTGGTGTACTCGGCCATAGCCAGGGTCTCCTTGACCGAGATCTCCTCCGCGAGTTCGGGCCGGGTCCGGTGCAGGTGTTCGATGCCGATGCGGCCGTCGTCCGCATGCTGCTGGGTGCAGTCGGCAATGATGGGATCGTGTTCGGCGTGGATGTAGGTGAGGCCGTCGAGCCGGACCATCTCGCGCATGACCTTCAGGATGGTGTCCCCGTCGGCCATGGTGGTGCCCCGGTTCGTGGTGTACATCTTGACCGAACGGACACCTTCGGCGGCGAGCTGTTCGAGCTGCCACGGCACAGTCTCGTCCCACTGGACCACCGAGCCGTGCAGGGCGACGTCGCAGCGGGACTCGCGTGCCAGTTCCTTCTTGTGCAACACCGCGGCCAGCGGGGTCTCGCGGGCGTCGCGGGGGATGCCGAAGTCGATAATGGTGGTGGTGCCGCCCCAGAGGGCAGCGGTGGATGTGGTCCGGTAGTCGTCCAGGGTTCGGAACCGTCCGGTTACCTGGGCGACATGGCAGTGGCCGTCTACGCCACCCGGAATCACCAGCTGGCCGGCGGCGTCGATGGTCCTGGCGGCAGCGGGGACCGGCTCAGCAGCGTCCACGAGCTGGACGATCGTCCTGCCGTGCACCACGACGTGCACATTCTGGCGGCCGAAACTGTTGACCACGGTGCCGTTGGCAATGACAAGGTCTGGGGTGTGGGACATCGTTGTCCTCCTTCGAGAAAGAAAATTAGTGGGACGGTGCGGGCAGCCGGGCGGCGTGCTGCGCCGTCGTGAGGGCGGCATCGAGGTTTTTCGAAAGCCCCTTGCGGGCCTTGACCGGTGGCGGCGCGAAGGCGCCGGCCCGATGCGGACCGGACCGGAGGTTGACTACGGACTGGGCCATCTGGATGCCAGCGGAAATGCCGTCCACCACGGGGACGGGGATCTGGCCTGCAAGCTCGCGGGCAAGTCCGGCGAGCGGCGCGCCGGCGAGGATCACGACGTCGGCCCCGTCCTCGGCGACGGCCTGGCGGCTGAGCGCCAGCAGCGTCTCCTTGAAGTCCTGCTGCACGGAACCGATGCCGTTGAGGCTCTCGTTGATGGAGCGGATCGAGGCCAGCCGGCCGGCGAGCCCGAACCGTTCAACGCAGTCCAGATACCAGGGCCGGATCCGGTCCGAGATGGCGATGATCGAGAACCGGTGCCCCTGCAGGGCGGCGGCGCAGAGTGCCGCCTCGGTAATTCCGATGACGGGGACGTCGGCGAGTTCCTTCAGCGCCGGCATCCCTGGGTCGCCGAATGCGGCGACCACCACGCCGTCGACGCTGGCGCCGTCGCGAGTGTACTCTGCGATGATTTCGGCGACGGCACCGGCGGCGATCAGCGATTCAAAGCGGGTTTCGATGTATTCGACGCCGTGGCCGGCGGTCCGGACTACCAGTTCGGTGCCGGGCGAGGCTGAACGCCGGGCTTCGGATTCGATCAGCGAAGTGACATCGTTGCTGATGTTGGGGTTGATGACAAGGAGTTTCATTACTTCTTCCGATGAAGGTCGGGTTCCGTCCGGCGGAAATTCTCCGGAAACTGTTCCCGGTATTTGTCGATGTGCGACGCCGACTGGGCAGCCGCCCGGTCAGGGTCACCGCTGGCGATCGCGGTGTAGAGCGCCCGATGTTCTTCGATGAGTTCGGGGAGGTCGCTCACATGCCGGAACAGCCAGTGCATCCGGCCCTGGAGGGGTTCGAGCGCCGATTTGAGGAAGCCGTTGTTGGCGATCCGGGTGATGGCATCGTGGAATTCGCTGTTGGCCCGGTGGGCGTCCATAATGGCGCCCTTGGCTAGAGAGAGCTCGGCCGCGTCCAACAAGGCTTCCAGCGCACTGAGGTCCTCGGGTGTGGCGCGGGCCGCGGCCAGCCTGCAGGCCAGCACTTCGAGCGACTGGCGGACGTCGAAGAGATCCTCCACGTCTTTGGGGCTGAGCGAGCTGACTTCGGCCCCGCGAGCGCCGCGGTCGCTGACCAGGCCTTCCTGGCGCAGCATTCGCAGCGCCTCGCGGACCGGGAGGCGGGAGACGTTGAATTCGGCGGCGAGGTCGCGCTCCACCAGCCTGGTGCCGGGAACGTAGTGCCCTTCAAAGATCCTGTTGCGGAGGGTGTCCCGGACAGCCTCCCGGAGGGGGCGTTCCTTGTCCTGGGTTTCTTCTGCGGTAAGCATGGTGCTCCATTTCGGGTTCTTTATGGCACTGCGTTCCCGGCTTCGGGAACTGGTGTTTCGTGGCCTAGCTTAGACAGGGAGCCGCTTGTTGTAGTTCAGGGTCAGCACGGATGCGCCCATGATGATCGCGGATCCCACGAAGTACAGCAGCGCCCAGGTGTATGAGCCGGTGGCACCGACGATCAGGCCGACCGCGATCGGGGTGACGAAGCCGGAGATGTTGCCGCTGAAGTTCATCGCGCCGCCCAGGACCCCGGCGTTGGTCCGGCCACCCAGGATCGAAGGGATGCTCCAGAAGAGGCCCACCCAGCGAAGGAAGAACATGACGACGGACAGCAGGACTACCGCCGTCGTCGGGTCGGCAACGACGGTGACACCGACAAGGCCGCCGATCACTACGACGCTGGAGGTGCCCAGGAGGGTGCGCATGACGCGGTTGGCCGAGGCGCCGGATGCCCGCCATTTGTCGGCGATGGTGCCGCCGAGGATTTCGCCGACGAAACCGGCGCCGAAGATCACGAACGTGGACCAGCCGATGGTCTTCAGGTCAAAGCCCTTGGCCTGGGCCAGGTAGAGCGGGCCCCAGGTGAGCAGGCCGTAGAAGACGCCGTTGAAGCCCAGCCAACCGAAGCACATGGCCCAGAAGGAACGGAACTTCAGGTAGGGGAGCAGGGCGCGCTTGCCCTTGCTGCCGTCGAGCTCGGCTTCGGCGTCCTCAGCGGCGTGGGAGGCCTCGATGTACTCGGCCTCGGCGTCGTTGACTCCGCGGTGCTGGCGGGGGTTGTCCCGGACGTACCACCAGACGGCGAGGCCCATGAGGACGGTGGCGGCGCCGGCGATGATGAAGGAGCTCCGCCAGCTGCCCGTCGAGGCGATCAGGCCTGCGATGAGGATGCCGCCGAGTCCGGCGCCCAAAGGGGCTCCGGCGTCAAGGATGGTGGCGCCGCGGCCGCGTTCCGATTTGTGCATCCAGATGGCGTTCAGCTTTCCGCCGGCCGGCATGACGCCGGCCTCGGTGACGCCGATGCCGAGGCGGGCGATGAACATGCTGACAAAGCCTCCGGCCAGGCCGGAGGCCGCCGTTGCGGCACCCCAGCCGACGCAGGACGCGGTCATCACCTTGCGCGGGCCGAACTTGTCGATCAGCCAGCCGACCGGGATCTGCATGAGGGCGTAGGTCCAGAAGAAGGCCGAGAGCAGGAGGCCCACGAGCTCCGGGGCCATGTTGAATTCCTTCTGGATGATGGGCAGGGCAACAGAGATGGATCCCCGGTCGATGTAGTTCACGGACACGAGGACCAGCAGGAGGAGGAACATTTTCCATCGGACATTCGTGCGCCGTTGCACGCCGTCCTTGGAGCCTGTGGGTTCAGCGGGCTGTACTGCTGTTTCGGTATTTGGAAGAGACACAACTTCTCCTTGATAGAGAGTAAACATGCCGGCAAGTGATGGGGGGTTTGTTTGAGGGTCAGGATGCCGGAGTGTGGGGCGTCCTGTGCGCGGGCCCTGAGTCGATCGCGGCGGTTGATAGGGGACTGATGTCAGCGCTGACATCAGGTTCGGATCAGGTGCAGAATCTGGGAGGGCGGGGCCCGGCAAGCTTATTTCTTTTGGGATCCCGTTTTGGGATCCCAAAATTCAGAGTAGGAGTGACGTGGGCCACTGTCAAGGGTCATGGGCCGGCTGGGCCGGTTCGCCGCGAAAATTTCGATTGTGACTGGCCGGAACTTTCAGTGCGGGCCGCATCCGGGCATGGCTGCGCCCCAACCAGCCGCATGCACTATTAGATCGGGCTGCTCTGAGGGCTTCAGAGCAGCCCGATCTGGTAGCGCAACGTGCGGCCGGTAGGGGTGTGACGTGGTGCTGGCAGCCGGTCTGGGCTGCTTCGGGCTTAGCTGCCCCGGTAGGTGGAGTAGGCGAAGGGGCTCAGCAGAAGCGGGACGTGGTAGTGGGCCTGCGATTCGGACACCGCAAAGGTCAGTGTGACTTCGGGGAAGAAGGTCTCGGTCCCGGCAGCCGCGTAATAGGCTCCGGTGTCGAAGCCCAGGCGGTAGGTGCCGGAGCCCAGGCTGTCGGGGCCGAGCGACTTGACGCGGCCGTCATCGTCCGTGGCGCCGGCCGCGATCCTGACCCAGCGTTCGCCGTCGAGCATGTCCAAGGTGACTGCGACGCCCGCGGCGGGCTTGCCGGAGCCCGTGTCCAGAACGTGGGTAGTGACGTGGGAAGTGCTCATGCGCCTATCAGTCCTTCGAGTCGGAGTACCGCGATTTCGCGCAGCTGCTGGCCGATGACCAATTGTTCTTCTTCGGGAGTGTGGGCGAGCCGGGCGTTGAGGGCCGCCAGGATCTCCTCGCGGCTGCGGCCGGCCGCGCGGATCAGGAAGACCTGGCCGAATTTTTCTTCATAGCTCCGGTTCCCTGCGGCGATGGCTGCGGCGACGGCCGGATCCGGAGCGCCCAGGCTCGCCTGCTCCGATTGGGAGAGCCGGGCCTCCGCGCTGTTTCCTGCGGCCCGTTCGCCGATGCGGGGATGGTGGGCCAGCGCGGCTTCCACCTCCGCCTCGGTGAACGGTTCCGCCGCGCGGCCGGCGGTTTGGAGGAGGATTTCCGTACTGTCGAAGGGCCTCGAGCCGACGATCTCCTCAATCCATCGCTCGATGTCCAGGCAGGGGCGCAGGGCGGCGGCGGCCTCCGCGCGTCCGGCGGCATTAAAGTCGTCCAACAGCATGTGCCAGATCCTTTGTGTCAATGCTGGCATCCACGGTGTAGGGCTATACGGACAAAATATTCGTATCGTGGAACTGTTATTTCAGCATATGCAAAAGATTGAACCGTACCCATCTGATCTGTGTCAACCAGGGGCGGCTCCGCGGCAGCCCCGGTCAGCTCGCCAGGAACCGCAGCAGAACCTCGTTGACCTCCGCGGCGTGGGTCCACAGCATGCCGTGCGGGGCGCCGTCGATCTCCACATACTCGGCGCTCGGCAGCGCCTTGGCGAATTGGCGGCCTGCGACATCGATCGGCAGGATGTTGTCCGCCGTGCCGTGCACAATGAGGGCCGGGACATCGATCTTGGGGATGTCGGCACGGAAGTCCGTGTACCAGGTCGGCTGCGCTGCCGCCGACGCCGTGGCCCCACCACTGGTGGCGAGGTTCCAGCCGGCGTTCATGACCTCCTGGCTGAGCCGGGGGGTGCCGAGGAGGGTTTCGCTGTTGTAGAAGTTCTTGAAGAATTCCGTGAAGAAGGCGTACCGGTCCGCCGTCACGGCCTCCATCAGCCCGTCGAACACCGACTGCGGGACCCCGCCCGGGTTGTCCTCGGCCTGAAGGAGGTATGGCTCAAGGGAGCTCAGGAATACGGCTTTCGACACCCGGGCGGAGCCGTAGGTTCCGAGGTAGCGGCCCACTTCGCCGGTGCCCATGGAGAAGCCCACCAGCACGGCGTCGTTCAGGTCGAGGGTGGTCAGGATGGTGTTGAGGTCCGCCGCGAACGTGTCGTAGTCGTAGCCCTCGGTGGGCTTGCTGGACTGTCCGAAGCCGCGCCGGTCGTAGGTGATCACACGGTAGCCCGCGCCTAGCAGCGCCGCGGTCTGCTTTTCCCAGGAGGAACCGTCCAGCGGGTAGCCATGGATCAGGACCACGGCCTGGCCGGATCCGTGGTCCTCGTAGTAGAGCTCAACGTCTGTGCTGTTTTCGGTTCCAACCTTGATGTAAGCCATGCCAGCGGTCCTCCCGGTTCGGCGCAACGCGCGGTGGTTCGGTGGTTCGGTGTGGGGCGGTTCGGTGTGGGGCGGTTTCGGTCTGGTGTGCAGTCAGTACGTGGGCTCCACTTTAGCGGCCGGAACTCCCGCCGCCAGGGCCTGTTCACCATCCGGAATGAGGAAGTCCTCCGCCAGGTCGGCCCACTGCGGCCGGAAGGAATACAGGCAGCCGAGCCGCAGGCGGG
>NZ_KI914909.1:96540-97198 GCF_000520575.1 Arthrobacter sp. I3 | reverse complement strand
GAGCCGCAGGCGGGTCGCGGCGGCATAGGCGTCGAAGCGCGCCGGGGTGACATGCAGTTCCTCGGCCGTGGCAATGACGTGGCGGCGGGCGGTTTGGTACCTTTCGGCAGTCAGCCGGTGTTGATGCAGGCGCAGCTGAAGGTGCACGGCGATGTTGCCGAGGTCGGCGGCGGCCTCGGCGCGGCAGGCTTCATCGAAGTCCAGCAGACCCAGGGGCGCGCCGGGATCCACGGTGAAGATCTGCTTGTCGTGAAGATCCCCGTGGGACCACACCAGCGGATCCGGATCGGTCCGGAGCAGCTTTTGGGCGGCCTGCCCTGCGGCCCCGCGGACGGCCGCGCGCTCGGCTTGCGCCGCCGGAATGTCCGCGCCGGGGTGACATGCAGTTCCTCGGCCGTGGCAATGACGTGGCGGCGGGCGGTTTGGTACCTTTCGGCAGTCAGCCGGTGTTGATGCAGGCGCAGCTGAAGGTGCACGGCGATGTTGCCGAGGTCGGCGGCGGCCTCGGCGCGGCAGGCTTCATCGAAGTCCAGCAGACCCAGGGGCGCGCCGGGATCCACGGTGAAGATCTGCTTGTCGTGAAGATCCCCGTGGGACCACACCAGCGGATCCGGATCGGTCCGGAGCAGCTTTTGGGCGGCCTGCCCTGCGGCCCCGC
>NZ_KI914909.1:32799-96440 GCF_000520575.1 Arthrobacter sp. I3 | reverse complement strand
GGAATGTCCCCGGCGTGCACCAGCCACAGATGCACCGTGTGTTGCAGTCTCGCCAGTTCGACGGCGGCCGTCCGGACCGGGAGCGCCTCGAGAGTGGGGCGGTGCGCGGGCGCCAAGGCCAGGGAATGCTGCCGGACCCAGGCCCGGGACCACTTTTGCCAGGCATTTTCAAAGACCACATCGCTGACCGCGGGGTCGATTCCCAGCTCGAACAGGGAGCGGCCGGGCAGCGTCATGAGGGTGAGGCAGCCAGGGGTGGAGGAAACAATTTCCGGGGTGAGGAAGTCCCCTGCGCCGAGGAGTTCGTTCATCCGTTCGTGCCTGCCCACCGCTTCGTCGGACTGGCGGGCCCGGAAGATCTTGAGGTAGTGTTCCCCGGCCTTGACCACGGCACGCTTGTGGGCCCGGTGAACCACCACCTCACCCAGCGGTGACGCGTGTTTCAGGGCGGGGAGACGCCGGTCGCGGCCGCGCCGCAGGAGCTCCAACTGCCCCGCCCGGAGGTGGGCTGCCCGGACCCCTGCCAGGCCGGGCGCTGCCAGCTCCAGGACGTAGTCCTCCGCGGCGTCGTCGGGCCAGGACCGGATGACCTGCCATTCGGTGTTGTCAGCATCCAGGATGGCGGCCGGTACGGGCGGATGCCAGCCCATTGGATCAGCCCCTGGATCCGAGGGACTGGCTGGCGGCCAGTGGGGTGAATCCGAAGGACTGACGATGCCGTACCCGTTCCTCGAGAACGCGGGTCGCCAGAGATGAGCCCGACGGGAGCGAAGAACAGGCCAGGCGCAGCCAGCGTGCGTCCGAGTAGGCATCGAACCGATCCGGGCTGACCTGCAGTTGCCGGGCGACGGCCAACACCTCCGAGTGAGCCTTTAGGTATCGCCCCGACGTCAGGCTATTGCGCCTCAGGCGGCGCTCCAGATGGAAATCCAGGTAAGCGAGGTCGCGGGCGGCCTCGGCCTGGGCAGCATCGTCGAAGTCCAGCAGCCCGAACGGGGACCGGTCGTCGCCAGCGATGATCTGCCGGTCGTGCAGGTCTCCGTGCGCCCATACCAGTGGGTCCGGTACTGAGCCGAGCAAGTTCGCCGTGACGTAATCTGCCATGGCCATCAACGTGTGGCGTTGGGTGGACAGTTCCGGGACGTTCTCTGTGTGGCGCAGCCATCGTTTCAGCCAACGGGCCGCGGCGTTTGCTTCCGCCTCCGGTGAATGGACCGGCATTGCGCCCAGAATGGTTCGTCTGCTGGCGTCAGACGCCGCGCTCAGCTGGGCGAGCCACGCGCGGGACCATTTTTCCCATGCGTCGTCAAAATCTTTTTCGCCGATCGTGACGTAGTCCTCGCCGATTTCGCCCAGCGTCGGTCCGGAGAGGGCGCTTAAAACGAGGGTGTTCGGGGAGCTCCGAAGCACTTTGGGCGCCGTGAAGGCACCGGCGTCCAGCAAGCGGTCCATCTGGGCGCATCGTTCGGCGGGGACGGCGGCGCCTCCGGGCCGGAAGATCTTGATGTAGCAGCCCTCCGCCCGGATGATCGCCCGCATGTAGGGCCAGTGGGAAATGATTTCCCCGCGCTGTCTTTCCGTCCGAAGGGCCGGCAGGTAGGGATCGTCCTCCGGCAGGAGCTCAAAGCGGCCTTGGCCCAGATGGGCTCCCCGGACGCCGGGCCGTCCCGCAGTTGCGACCTCAAGCAGGTATTCTCCGGGTTCTTTGTCGGGCCACGCCCAGCGGACGCGCCACGGGGTGCCGGCGTCGTCGATGTATTTCCAAAGCGGTGGGTGCCAGCTCACGCGATCAGCTCCAAGGCTCGGCGGATCTGCCAGTTCGTGTCGGCCGGCCAGTCGCTGGCCCGGTTCCGGAACGGGTCGACGCTGTTCAGGAACAACCGGAAGGCCGCCCAGGTCTCCACCCCGGCCTGCGTCACATGCCCGCCGGCGTCGCGGTAACCGTCGATCAACTGGGCCGTCTTACGGCCGCCGGCGACGGGCCCGACGCCGGCGGGGTCTGCGATGTCCTCCACCGCGGCAAAGGACCCAAGGTCCCTCGCCGGGTCGGAGGTCGTCACGCGGTCGAAATCGATGATGCGGATGGCCGGGCCGTCCACCAGTACTTGGTCCGCCGAAAAGTCACCATGGACCATCACCGGCTGTTGCCTTCGGTGGCCGGCGGCGCCGACAGCTGCCAGGAGCCGGCCGGTGAGCGCGTCCACCGGAGCCTCGAGCCCGGGGAGCAGGCAGGTGATCATGGACCGCGTGGCCATGAGCTGGCGTACAAGGTCCTCCATATCCGCCATCGGGTCCGCCCCGGGCTCCGTGTCCATGCCATGGATCGCCGCCAGGGCTTGGCCGGCCCGGTAGGCGGCCGGATCGTTGCCGCCGCCGCCCAGGTCTCCCTCGCCCCAGCCCGGGGAGGCACTGATGCCGTGCGCGGCGCATTCCGGGTCCGCGAGTTCGGGCAGGACCGGGATGCCGTGGCTCTGAAGCCGCTGCCGCAGGCGGAGTCCCGCGGCAGCCTCGTCAGCGTGGACGGCGGTCTTGACGACGACGGGGACCGTCTCCGTGGGGACCCTGGCAACGAGCCTGCGCTCCGGGTTGTATCTCAGCACGCTGACCGGGGGGTCCAGGAAGCGCCCTGCCGCGGGGAGCGCTCCGAGCCGACGGAGTCCGTGGTCCCGGAGCCAGCGCAGGTTGGGGCGAAGCGGCCAGTCCTCCTCGATGGGACCGGCCGCCACGGCGACGTCGGGGTGGAGATGATCGGGCTGGATAAGCCGGATGCCGCCGCCGCGCTGTTGCGAACTGTCTGCCCGCTGCTGCAGTTTCCCGACGTGCTCCGGTGTTGTTGTCAGTGTCCAGCCGTAGCTGCCGGCACCGCTGCCGTCACTTCCGCTGCCGGCCCCATAGCCGGTCCGGCGGAAGGCGACGAGGGCGGAGGTGTGCGGTTTGTAGCGGGTCCTGATGATCTGGACACTTTCGCCCAGGAGCTCGGAGAGCAGCTCGTCGTCGAGCACCCAGTTCAGGCCAGGGACCCGGGCGTCACGGGCCGCCAGGGCACGGTCAGCGTCGCGCCGCTGCGCCTGCAGCCACTGTCCCTGCAGCCTTTGTCCCTGTGGGGTGCTCACGTCGGCACCTTGAACAGTTCACCCGGCTCGGGGGTCTGCTGCCGGTGGACCCAGCCGGCAAAGCGGGAATCCGGATCGGCCAGCAATGACTGCGGCGGCCCGTCTTCCAGGATTTGGCCGTCTTCGAGCCAGATCACCCGGTCGCACGATTGGGCCGAGTTGACGTCGTGGGTGATCGTGATGGAGGTCCGGCCCTCGGTGAGTGTGTCCAGGGCGCTGAGGACCGAATCCCGGGATGCCGGATCGAGGCCGGCGGTCGCCTCGTCCAGGATGACGATCGGGGCCTTGCGGAGCATGGCACGGGCGACGGCCAGCCGTTGACGCTGGCCCCCGGAAAGATCGTTGGCCGCCTCGCCAAGGACGGTTTCATAGCCCTGGGGCAGTGCGCGGATGAAACCGTCGGCCTGGGCGAGGGCCGCCACGGCTTCGATCTCCTCATCGGTGGCATCGAGGCGGCCGAACCTGATGTTCTCCCGGACGGAGGTTCCGAACAGCACGGAGTCCTGGAGCAGGATTGAGACATGGGAACGCACGGAAGCGATCTTCAGGGCCCGCAGGTCCTCGCCGCCGAGGCTGACACTTCCCCTCCACGGGTCCACCATCCGGAGGATCATGCTTGCCAGCGTGGACTTCCCGGCCCCGGAAGGCCCCAGCACGGCGCAGTGCTGACCCGCCGGTATGGTCAGGGTGATTCCCTTGAGCACCGCGGTTTCCTCGAAGTGGCCGGCCCAGACGTCCTCGAACACAATGTCCGGGTGCGGGTTCTTGAGGGCGACGGCGTGCGGTGACTCGGGCACGTCACTCTGGGCCTCAAGCAGGTCCGCAACCCGTTCCCCGGAGGCCGTCGCGCGTGCGATACGGCTGGTGTACCTGGCCACGTCCTTGAGTGGCCTCAGCCCGGTTTTCAGGTAAGTCAGGAAAACGACCAGATCTCCGGGGGTCATCGCGTGGTGCATCACCCTCCATCCACCGGCAGCCAGGACCACCGCCGTCGCGATTCCCGTCAGGACGTCGGTCTTCCGTTGCAGGCTGGCGGCCAGCCGCAGCGTGACCACCCCTGAGCCAAGTGCCGACTGGTTGCTCTTGCTGAAGCCCGAGCTGAGGGTGTCTTCGAGTCCATACGCCTGGACTTCGCGCATTGCGCCCAACGTCTGGGCGGCGGTGGTGGCCAGGGCGCTTTCACCCTTGCGTGACTTGCGGGCCGCCGTAGTAATCGATCCCGAGTTCTTGCGGGACACCAACACGAATATCCCGATGGACACGAACGTCACCAGTGCGATCAAAGGATCGAGCCAGAGCATGATGATCATCATTGCTATCAGCGACACGAAATTGCCGATGAGGGGGAGCCCCGCCGTGACGGCCACATCCTGCAGCCGGGACACGTCTCCGACGAGCCGCTGGACAGTGTCGCCGGTGGAGGCGCGGCTATGGTGGCGCATCGACAGGCCCTGGAGGTGGCGGAAGGTTCGGGCGCGCAATTCGGAGGAAATCCGGGTACCCACCAGGGCAAACGAAATCGCGGACACGTAGCCGGCCACGGCCCGGATCAGGCAGATGACTACCACCGCGCCGGCGCAGAGGAGCAACACCTCCGCGCTCGCCTCCACGCTGAGCGGGGACCTGCGCAGAGTGGCGCCGAGTGAGTGTGAGACGGAGTCGAGGACGATTTTCACCGGCCACGGCTCAAGAAGCCGGAAGAGGATTTCCACGGCCATGGCAATGAATCCCCAAGTGATGAGCAGCCTGTGCCCGCGCAAATGCGGGCGGACGCACCGCAAGGTCCGCCGCAGCGGTGAGAGTTCAGCCGGTGCGCTGGTGCGGGTCCGTCGCCATAAGGTCCGCCAGCTGCGGGGGTGCGAATGCCTGGCAGTGGTGGTCATTGCCTGGCCAGTCTGCGTGCAGGGGGCAGCGCCCCGGTGATCCGGGACAGCACCCCGCTCCAGCTGAACCGCTGCACGGCGTCGTTGCGGGCCTCGAGCCCCAGCCTTTCCCGCAAATTCGGGTCTTGGCCGAGCCGGAGGAGGGCGTCCGCGAGCGCGGCAGGGTCCCCCGGCGGGACGAGGACCCCGGTGCGGCCGTCCTGGATGATGGACGGAATCTGGCCCACGGCGCTCGCGATCACAGGCAACCCGGCCGCCATGTACTCAAAAACCTTCAGTGGCGAGAAGTAATCGTCCTGGCCAGGTCCGTCCGGGGGATAGGGAGCGGCGGCGGCGTCGAATTCTGCCAGGAGGCCGGGCACCGCAGCCGGCGCGACGGCGCCTGAGAATACCGTCGGCACGCCGAGGGATTCGGCGAGGCGTTCGAGGTCCTGCCGGCCGGGGCCGTCACCCACCACATGGAGCTGCCAGCGCAGGCCCGGGTCGGCGGTCTGCTGGTTGGCCAGGGCGACACCGTGCAGCAGGCCGGGGACACCGTGCCAGGGCTTCAAGGTTCCGACGAACCCGACGGTGAGGTGGTCCGGATTCCGTCGGCCGGGGCGGCGGGCCGTGATCCGTTCGACGTTCACTCCGTTCGGCGCCAGCACAGTCCTGGCGGTCGGCACCCGCGCCCGCACCCAGCGGACCACGGGATCCGAGACGCAGGCCACGACGTCGGCCGTCGCGGCGTTGCGGCGGAACACCGTCTCAGCCTTCTTCACATCGAGCAGCTGGCGGTACCGCTGCTGCTCCTCGATCAGCGGAGCATTGACCTCAAGAACGGACGGCACGTCCAGGATGCGGGCCACCACCGACAGTGCCGGGCTAAACAGCGAATACCGCTCGTAGAACAGCCCGCAACCGTTGCGCAGGACCTCGTCCGCCAGGCCCAGCGCGGCGTCCTGGACCGCCCGTTCCCGCGCCGAGGCGGGGACGGATTCCGGCTTGACTTCGACGACGTCGAGATCGGCAAGATCGCTGGGCCGCTCCGTGCCGAGCAGGGTGCAGTAGACGGTGACGACGGCGCCGGTGCCACGCCACGCCCGGACGATTTCCTGGACATGGACGGAGGAGCCCTTGGTGCCGAAGACAGGAACGCCGGGGTCGGCGCAGAGATAGGCCACGCGGGTCATGCGACTCTCCTTTCAGAACGGGAGAGGGACCTCAGGAGCTCGGCCTGGCGGTGGACGTCGTAGTCCTCCTCGATCAGGGCGCGGGCGTTGCGGGACATGGCGAGCCTGTCCGTGGCAGGGGAGCCGAGCGTGCAGATGCCGCGGGCCAGGGCGTGCGGGTTGCCCGGCCGGACCAGGACCCCGGTGGAGCCGTTCCGGACTACTTCGGGGATCCCGGTGACGGACGTGCTGACGCAGGGGACGCCCGTGGCCATGGCCTCGAGCAAGACCGTGGGCATGCCGTCCGCGTTGCCGTCTGCGCCGACCACGCAGGGCGCCACGAAGACATCGGAGGAGTGGAGCAGTTCGTGGACCTGGTCCTGGGTCTGCGGGCCGAGGAGGCGGACGTACCCGCCGAGTCGGAGCTGGCCGATGCCGGCCTCCAGTTCCTCGGCCATGAGCCCGGTACCGGCGATCCGGAGGTCCAGTTTGACCCCCTGGTCCAGCAGTTCGGCGGCCGCGGGCAACAGATACTGGAAGCCTTTTTTCTCCACCAGGCGCCCGACGGCGGCGATCCGGAGGGTGGCTTCGAGCGGCCGGGGTTCCCGGTACGGGAAGCGCTCGAGCTCCAGGCCGTTCCGCACCAGATGGAGCCGGGCGGTCGAGGACGGGAAGCGGCGGCGCAGGTAGCGCATGTTGTACCGGCTGATGGTCACGGCGTGATGGGCCTGCTCGAGCTTGAGCCGCAGGTCCTCGTCCTGGACCGATTCATGGAAGATGTCCACCGCGTGCGCGGTGAACGAGAACGGGATGCCGGTGATGAGGGACGTCAGCCGGGCCACGGTGGTTGATCCCGAGGCGAAGTGGACGTGCATGTGCCGGATGTTGCGGTTCTGCAGCGCGGTGGCCAGGTTGATGGCCTGCACGGCGTCGTCTGCCGAGGCGGCGGCGAGTTCGCCCAAATTCCGGCCGACGGCGGCTGTGAGCCCGGCCGCGTCGGCCATCCGGAGGCTCTCCCACAGGGCCACAGTCTTGATGGGGCGGTCAATGTACGTCACCGGTGCCTGGACCCGGGCGAGCTCGGGGTGGAACCGGGGGTCGTCGGTGGGCCGGAGCGAGAAGATTTCGATCCGGTCCCCGGCGGCCTCGCGGGCCAGGATCTCCGAAACGATGAACGTTTCGGAGAACCGCGGGTACATCTTCAGGACGTACGCCGTCCCCGGTTCAAACGGCGACACGGCTGGCACCTTTCACGCTCACGGCGGCATCGCTTTCGTCCGCGTTGAATTGTTCGGCACTGGCCCGTTCGGCGGTGACCTGATCGGCACTGTCCCGCTCGGTATCGGCCAGCCCGGTGGTGGCCAGCGGCCGCAGCAGCTCGGCGGCCAGCTGCGGAACCCGGATCAGGCCGTCCAGCACCGCACGACGGCGGTCCACGGTGGTGCCGAACCGGGCGGCCAGCCAGGCCGCCAGGATCTCCGGCGTCAGCGTGCCAATCTCGTGTTGCTCCAGGTACCCGGCCGCGGCGAGGGAGGCGGCCCGGATCCGCTGCTCGGCGCGCGACTGCGTGCGGGGCACGATCAGGGCCGGGACAGGCGTGCTCATGATTTCGCACACCGTGTTGTAGCCGCCCATGGCCACGACTGCGCCGGCGTGCCGGATGTGGAACACGATGTCATCGACTGCGGCGACCACTTTGACGCCGGGGCGGGCCCGCTGCCGGAGGTCGTTGAGCTGCTCGGCGGGCATCTGCGGCCCGGCGACCACGAGGTGTCCCAGCCCGTCCGGGATCGGCGTGGCGACGGCGACGCGGGCCAGGGCATAGCCGTCCGAACCGCCGCCGACCGTCGTCATGCAGTACCGCCCGGGCATGCAGCTGGTGCCGGAGGCCGAAGGGCGCCCCTCGGCGAGGTAGCCCGTGTACCGGATGAGCTTTCGGAGGGCGAACGGTATTTCGCCGGCTGCTACGGGATCGTGGACCGCGGGATCGCCGTAGACCCAAATGGCGTCGAACAGGTCCTTCACCACGCGGGGACCGCCCACCCTGGCCCATTCGGCGAGGGCCGCGGCGGGCGAGTCAAGGACCTCTCGGAGGCCCAGCACCACGCGCACGGGCCCGGCGGTGCGGGCGTGGCGCAAGGCTGTTTCGAGTTCGCCATGAACGCCCGTGGCGTGCCGGTCCACCACCACGAGGTGGGGGGAGAAACCGGCCAGCGTTGCCTGCAGCAGCCTGGCCCGCAATGGCACGAGCTCCCCCATGGGCAACGTCAGATTCCGCGGCAGGTAGCCCGCGGAACCCTTCGCCACACCGGGAAGGAGTACCCAGTCCCAGCCCTCGGGCAGCCGGAACGCCGGTGCGAGGGCTGTGCCGGTGATGAGGATTCCGGTGACGGGGCGGCCGATCAGGCCGGGAAGCTGATTGTTCAGCGCGTGGGCCAGTGCTAGATTCCGACGCACATGTCCCAGGCCCACTGAATCATGCGAGTACAGCACTATCCGCAATGGCTCCACAACAATCCTCCCCCGCCCCCGGTGCCCCCGGACACGGTCGCGAACGCGACTGTGTACGGGCAGGTGCTGTCTGATGTTATGCACCAGCGTGCGCCCCGAGAGTGAGGATGGGATGAGGGGATGATTAAGGATTCCTCATCCAAGGGCCCGCGTTTGCGGCGCCGCGCTTAGGCACGTACACCGGTAGGTGCGGGCCAGGCCAGACGGCGGGCAAGGTAAGGCGGCGGGCAAGGTAAGACGGCGGGCCAGGTCAGACGCGGACGCCGGAGGACTGCAGGGGGATCCGGATCAGGAAAGTGGCCCCGTGGCCGAATTCGGATTCCACCGTGGCCACGCCCCCATGCGCCTGGGCGATGGCCGCGACAATGGCAAGGCCCAGTCCCGAGCCCTCCACGCCGCGGCCCGTGTGCGCCCGGCCGAACCGTTCGAAGATCCGCCTCTGGTCCTCGGTGGCGATGCCGATCCCGTCATCGCGCACCCACAGCACGAGGGTGTCCTGCGGGGGCAGCGAGGTGCCGTCGTTCGCCGTCGGGCGCTCAATCCGGGAGCCGAGCGCGATGGTGGAGGACGGACCGGTGTACTTGACGGCGTTCGCGGCGAGCTGGACCAGTGCCTGGGTGAGGCGCTGCGGATCCGCCTCCACCACGTAGTCGGCTCTTTCATCGATCTGCCAGTGCCGGTCGGCCAGGACGTGCACTTTCTCCATGACCTGATCCAGGAGTTCCGGGACCCGGACGGGTTCACGCTGGATGAAGCCGATCTCGCCGGAGTTGGCGAGCAGCAGGAGGTCGTCCACCAGGCGCTGCATCCGGTCCACCTCGTCCAGCAGCACGTCCCTGGTGGCAATGACATCGTCCGGATCATCGACCGTCACGAGCTCGAGGTGCCCGCGGAGAATGGTCAGCGGGGTCCGCAGTTCATGGCCGGCGTCGTCCAGGAACTGCTGCTGTTGCTGGGCGCCCTCATCGAGTCTTTCCAGCATGGTGTTGAAGGTCTTGGCAAGCAGGGTGACGTCGTCCTCGCCCTTGCGCACCTGGACCCGCTGCGTGAGGTCCTCCGGACCCACCGCCCGGGAAGTCTCGCGCATGCGGCGGAGCGGATCGAGCAGCCGGCCGGCAACCACGCTGCCAATCACCGCGGCAGCCAGGAGCATGCCGAGGGCCACCAGCGAATACGTCCGGACCGAGCTGGCGTTGTGCTCGCGCTGGTCGCCCGCGTCCCGGCCGACCAGGAAGAATGTCCCGGGGGCGCCTTTCATGGGCACCACCACTGTTCTGAGCGGACGGCCGTCCGAGTTCAGCTCGCCGAAGGACGCGCCGGCCTGGTTACTGAGCTGGGCGGCATCGGCCAACATGCTGTTGTTCAGGAGGTTGCTGTCCCCGTTGCCCTCAACGGTCCATGCCACATGCCCATCCACTATCCCTGCCATGACCTCGTTGCTGCGCGGCTCGATATCCTCCGCGGCCTCGTGAAGTGCGCTGATATACTTCCTGTTGGCGTAGTCTCCGGACGTTTTTTTGTTGGTCTGGACGAGCTTGACCACGGCGTTGGCCTTGTCCAGAACCGCCTGGTCTGTCCTGGCGTCAGCCTCCTGGAACTGCACCACGAACGTGACCATCCCGGCCGTGACCACTCCGGCGAGCATCATGCCCAGCATGGCGGCCACCACCCGGAAACGCACCGAGTGGAACTTTGCGCCCCAGCCGGACGGGTCCTGGGTTTCCGCCTCAGGGAAGGCAACCGCCGGCGCGGCCTGGCCGTCTTCACTGGGATGTTCATCCGAGGTGGCCACTCTGTTCCCTTCCTGCGCGGATCAGCTTGCTGTGCCTAGCTGAGGCGGTACCCGGCGCCGCGGGTGGTGAGGATTCGGTCCGCGCCGAGTTTCATCCGCAACTGACGCACGTAAACATCCACCACGTTGGACGTGCCGTCGAAGTCGTAGCCCCAGACATGGCTGAGCAGTTGCTGCCGGCTCAGAACCTGCCCGGGGTGGAGCAGGAACATTTCCACCAACGCGAATTCGCGGGCGGAGAGTTCCACCATCCTGCCGTCGACGCTGACCGAGTGGGTGAGCAGGTTCAGTTCCAGGGGCCCGTAGCGCATGACGCTTCCCGCCAGCACGTCGCCGGTGTCCGACTTGCGGATCCGGGCCTTGATGCGGGCCACGAGTTCCTCGAAGTGGAAAGGCTTGACGATGTAGTCGTCGGCGCCGCCCTCCAGCGCTGCGACGGTGTCGCTGGATGATCCGCGGGCCGTGAGGAAGATGACCGGGATGCCCACCTGGCCGCGGCGCAGTGCCGCGAGGACGGCGTACCCGTCCAGGCGGGGGAGCCCGATGTCCAAAAGCAGGAGATCGAATTCGCCGCTGGAGGCGTAGTCCACGGCCGTGACGCCGTCGGCGACCACTGTGGGCACGTAGCCAGCCGCGCGCAGGCCCTTTTCGATGAAGCGGGAGATGCGTTCTTCGTCTTCTGCAATAAGGATGCGGGTCAAGGTGACTCCCTGGAAAAGCCCGGATCCGGAAGGCCCCCCTAGCCGCGCATCTGCACGGTCCTCTTCGCGGGATCCTAGGCCTGCTCCAATACTGCGGCGTCTCCTACATGTGACTGGGAGGAATTCCGGGGCCCCAGCAGCCTCGATCAGCCCGGAGTGCGGGCCGGACCCGTGCCCCGCTGTGTGGGGCCGGCGGTTGAGCTGGTGCGGACCCGTCAGGGCGGCGCGGCAGGACGTGCTGGACCGCGCGCTGGACAAGAGGCCCCTGCGTCGGGGCGACTGAACGTTCTTGATTCAGAAGGAATGGACATCTGGTGCTCCTCCAGAGGACGGCCCCACGGCGTGGGGTTCCATCGGGCAGCTGCGGCTGAGACTATTCCCGCTTCTTTCATCCTGCCCCCGTAATGGAGCCTGCGCCACCTTTGATCGGTTGATTTTCAGGCTATTAACAGGGACCTCACCATCACCGCCCAAAAAGCGCACCGGTGAGCTGGCGGGTCAGGTCGTGGATGAGGTCCAGGCGGTCCGCACTGTCGGCGTCGTCCGGGCCCCACGTATAGATGACCACCGCGTAGGAGCGGTCCCCGGCGCTGAGCAGGGCGGCGTCGTGGACGTAGCCCTGCACCACGCCGTACTTGTGGTGGACCGTGATGCCGGGCGCAACGGCGGCCGGGACGAGGTCCTCGTCATTGGTGTGCTGCATGTAGCCGAGCAGCTCCGCGGTGTGATCGGCGTTGAGCAGCTTGCCCGTGGTGAGCTGCGCCAGGAGCCGCGCCATGTCCGTCGGGGCCACCAGGTTTTGCTCGGGATCGTAGGTGATGCCGAGGGTGGCGGCGTAGGCGGTGAGGTTGGGGTAGCCGATGTCCCGCATCAGCAGGAGCCATGAGTCGTCGCTGCTGGTGTTGATCATGGCTTTGAGCTGGAACGCGGCATTGAACGCGCCCAGGGGAGCATCGAGTGACTTATCGCCGGTTTCCACGAGGTGGTAGTAGGCGGCGGCCGTCAGGACCTTCGCGGTGCTCGCCGCGGTGTACGGTGCCACGTCGCCGTAGCTCTGCAGCTGGCCGTCGCGGGTGTCCAGCACGGCGACGCCGATCCGGTGATCGGGGTGCGCGCCGATAATCCGCTGCATCTCGGCGGGAAGGTCGACGGCGGCGGCCGCCGGGGCTGCCGGTGCGGACTCCGCCGGGCCCGGCTCCTGCTGCTGGGCGACGGTCAGGACGTCACCGGTCAGGAAGTCGCGGGTCAGGAAGTCACGGGTGTGGGAATCACTGCCGGGTGCGGTGCGGATCGCGCCGAGGACCACGACGGCGGCCAGCACCAGCACGGCGGCGGCCCAGACAAGCACCACGTTCCTGCGGTGGGTGGGAGCGGCCGGCCGGGGGCCCGGATTCGTCATGTGCGTGGGCCTTTCCGGACTCGACTGGGTGGTGCCTCCGACGTTAGGCCGGGCCGGGGGCGAAGTCCACGGAGCGCGCGGGGCACGGCCCAAGTGGGACAAAAATCCCAGATGCGGGTCCACTACGCTGGCATTCATGACCCGGAAAATTACTGTCAGCCTGCCGGACCCCACCTTGCGTGAGTACCTTCAGCCGCACCCGGACGTCACCGTCCTGGAGTGGGACCTCGCCAGTGAGCCGCCCCTGCCGCGGATCGACATCGTGGTCCCGCCGTACATGGGCGGCCCGGAGGTCCTGCGGAGCCTGGCAGCGGTGGACACGGCCCTGGTGCAGAGTCAATCGATCGGATACGACGGCGTGGCGGAGTTCCTGCCGGCCGGGCGGGTCTTCGCTAACGCGTCCGGCGTGCACGAGACCTCCACCGCGGAGCTGGCCCTCGCCCTGATCCTCGCCAGCCAGCGCGAACTGCCCCGCCTGATCCAGAACCAGCAGGACGGACGGTGGGATGCCCGGCCCACGGCCAGCCTGGCCGACCGCCGCGTCCTGATTGTTGGCTACGGCGGGGTGGGCAAGGCGATCGAGGACCGGCTCCTGCCGTTCGAGACCACTGTGACCCGGGTGGCCAGCACCGAACGGACCGATGACCGCGGCCGGATCCACGGCATCGCCGAGCTGCACACGCTCCTGCCGGAGCACGACATCGTGGTGGTGGGGGTTCCGCTCAGCGACTCCACCCGGCACCTGATAGATGACGCCTTCCTCGCGGCCATGCCGGACGGCGCCCTGGTGGTGAACGTGGCCCGCGGCCCGGTGGCGGACACGGAGGCACTGGTCCGGCACACCGCCTCCGGCCGGATCCGCGCCGCGCTGGACGTCACTGATCCCGAACCCCTGCCGCAGGACCACCCGCTCTGGCGGACCCCGGGCGTCATCATCAGCCCGCACGTGGGCGGCGCGAGCTCGGCGATGCGCCCGCGGATGGGCCGGCTGCTGCAGCGGCAGATCGA
Source organism: Arthrobacter sp. I3 (assembly GCF_000520575.1). NCBI lineage: Bacteria > Bacillati > Actinomycetota > Actinomycetes > Micrococcales > Micrococcaceae > Arthrobacter > Arthrobacter sp. I3. Next base: position 82,882 of record NZ_KI914909.1, on the reverse strand, counting down.
GATCATGCTGGCGGGCGAGCCGCCGGTGAATGTGGTGTTGAACGGCTAGTTGGGCGGCACGGGCCCCGGCCCGGGCGTGTCGCTTTAGCCCTCCTGGGTCACGGCCGACATATCGCCGACGCCAGGTGTGCCGTCGGCGAGCGCGTAGCGCTGCTGCACCGCGCCCTTCTGTGAGGCGACGACCGGCTCGATGAGCCTGAGGTTCGTCGGAACTACCCCGTCCGCGAAGACCTTCTTTCCACCGCCGAGGAGGATCGGATATACCCAGAGCGTAAGTCGGTCGAAGAGCCGCTCGGCAAACAGGGTCTGCACGAAGTCGAGGCTGCCGATCACGTGGATGTGCTCGTGCCGGTCGCGCAGTTCGCGTACGGCGGCGACGGTATCAGGACCGAGGAGCGTGGAGTCGGCCCATTCGAGGGCCGGCGACTGGCGCGAGGCCACATATTTCGGGATGCGGTTGAACAGCCGTGCGATGTCACCGTTGGCGTGCGGCCAGTAGGCGGCGAAAATGTCGTAGGTCCGGCGTCCGAGCAGAAGCGCGTCCATCCCTTCCATCCCGGAGACGACCTGCCCGCCGACGACCTCGTCGATGAGGGGTGCCTGCCAGCCGCCAAACGCGAAGCCGTCGGCAGGGTCCTCGTCGGGCCCGCCGGGCGCCTGCGCAACGCCGTCGAGAGTGGTGAACAGGTCGATATGGATGAGTCCCATGCCGTGCTCCTTCTCCGTCGCCCGTCGTCGCCGCGGCGACGGGATCACTTCGAGGCTGGCACACCGTTCCCCTGCGAAGCAACAGGTATCAGCGGCTCCCTGCAGTGTCCACCACGCAGAACCTGTTGCCCTCCGGATCGGCAAGGATCACGTAGTCGGCGTCCGCGGGCTGCTTGCTCCATTCGATCCGGGTGGCGCCCAGGGCCAGGAGGCGCTGCACCTCGGCGTCCTGGGTGTCCGTGTAGAGGTCCAGGTGCAGGCGCGGGGGAATCTGGACGGCCGCGGGGACGCGGTCCAGGGAGACGCAGGTGCCCACGCCGCCCGGCGGCTGCAGGATCACGAAGTCCCCGTCGGGCTCGTACCGGGGCTCGTAACCCAAGGCCGCCTGCCAGAAACCCATCTGGCGTTCGAGGTTGTCCACCCGGATGACGATTGAGCCGATGCGCAGCATCCGCATCAAGCTACACCCGGGCCGCAGGCCCGGCAAGCAGTCCAGCCCGGCAAGCAGTCCAGCCGGGCAAGCAAACCGCGCATTTGAACATCGCCGCAGGCCCGCCCCCGATTCGCCCTGAGAGGAACCCAGCTATCTCCCGGCGGCCGGACGTAGACTGACCCACATCAGTGCCTGTGACGCGTGAAGTGGAGACCGGATGCTCTGGAAACTGCTCGTCGAATACCTGAGGCCGCAGCGGCGGCTGTTGCTCGCCGTCGTCGTCTTCCAGCTGGCGGCGTCCATTGCCTCGCTGTACCTGCCCACCTTGAACGCGGACATCATCGATCAGGGCGTGGCGACGGGGGACACGGACTACATCCTGCGCGTCGGCGGCCTGATGCTGGCGGTCACGCTGCTGCAGGTCATCTGCACCGTCGTGGCCGTGTACTTCGGGGCGAAGGCCGCGATGGCGCTGGGCCGGGACGTCCGGGGTGCTATCTTCAGCCGGGTCGCCGCTTTCTCCGAGCAGGAAGTCACCCGGTTCGGCCCGCCCAGCCTCATCACCCGCTCCACCAACGACGTCCAGCAGATCCAGCAGCTGGTCCTGATGTCCGCCACGCTCATGGTTACGGCGCCCATGCTCTGCATCGGCGGGGTGATCATGGCCATCCGGCAGGACCTGCAGCTGTCCTGGCTGATCGCCGTCAGCGTCCCCGTGCTGCTGGCCGCGGTGGGTTCCATCATCTTGCGGATGGTGCCGCTGTTCCGGGTGATGCAGGCCCGGATCGACACCGTCAACCGGGTGCTGCGCGAACAGCTCACCGGCATCCGCGTGGTGCGGGCCTTCGTCCGGGAGGACGTGGAGACGGCCCGCTTTGCCCGCGCCAACGAGGACGTCACGGACACTGCGCTGCGCGCCGGCAGGCTCATGGCTCTCGCGTTCCCCACCGTGATGTTGGTCCTCAACGTCTCCAGCACAGCCGTGATCTGGTTCGGCGCGTTCCGGATCGAGGACGGCTCCATGCAGGTGGGCACCATGATCGCGTTCCTGAGCTACCTGATGCAGATCCTGATGTCCGTAATGATGGCCACGTTCATGGCGATCATGATCCCGCGCGCCGCCGTCTCGGGGGACCGGATCGGCGAGGTCCTCGGGACCGAATCCAGCGTCCGGCCGCCGCTGCGCCCGGTTTCGCGCGCGGCCGGGCGGGCAGCCCGTGGCGAGCTGGAGATGCGCGACGTCGGGTTCGCCTACCCGGGTGCCGAGCAGCCAGTGCTGTCGGACGTGAACTTCACCGCCCGCGCGGGGCAGACGACGGCGATCATCGGCAGCACCGGCTCCGGCAAGACCACCCTGGTGAACCTGATGCCGCGGCTCTTCGACGCGACCTCCGGCTCGGTCCGGATTGATGGCGTGGACGTCCGCGAGCTCCACCCGGACCTGCTGTGGGGGCACATCGGCCTGGTCCCGCAAAAGCCCTATCTGTTCTCCGGCACGGTGCGCAGCAACCTGCTCTACGGCAAACCCGACGCCACCGAGGACGAGCTCTGGCGGGCCCTGAGGATTGCGCAGGCGCAGGATTTTGTGGAGGAGCTGGAGGGCGGACTGGATGCACCGATCTCGCAGGGCGGCACCAACGTCTCCGGCGGCCAGCGGCAGCGGCTCGCGATCGCCCGGGCGCTGGTGAAACAGCCCGAGCTGTACATCTTTGACGACTCCTTCTCCTCGCTGGACACCGCCACGGACGCCCGGCTGCGGCAGGCACTCAAGCAGCACACCGCCGGGGCCACCATGGTGATCATCGCCCAGCGGGTCTCCAGCATTGTGGACGCGGACCAGATCCTGGTGCTCGAACGCGGCAGGATCGTCGCGCAGGGTACGCACGAGGAGCTGCTGGAGGCGTCGGAGACGTACCAGGAGATTGTGAACTCCCAGCTCGCAGCGGAGGAGGCAGCATGAGCCGCACCGACAAGGCGCCGACGCCGGCCACCGCCGCTCCTGCCGCCGGGGCCCCCGGGGCCCCCGCGGCTCCCGCGGCGAAAACCCCCATGCGGATTCCCCGTCCGGCGGGCGGTCCGTTTGCCGGGATGAACATCCCGGCCGAGAAGGCCATGAACTTCGGACCGTCTGCCCGGCGGCTGCTGGGGGAGCTGCGGCCCGAACGGCTGTGGCTGACGCTGGTCCTGGTGCTCGCCGTCGTCGGGGTGACGTTCTCGGTGATCGGGCCCCGGCTGCTGGGCGAAGGCACCAACCTGATCTTCGCCGGCGTCGTGTCCAAGCAGCTGCCGCCCGGGGAGACCCAGGACCAGGTGATCGCCCAAATGCGCGCCGCCGGGCAGACCCAGCAGGCGGACATGCTCAGCGCCATGACGCTGACCCCCGGCGCCGGGATCGACTTCACCGCGCTGGCCACCGTGCTGCTGTGGGCGCTGGTGCTGTACGTGCTGGCATCGGTGTTCGGCTGGATGCAGGCGTACATCCTCAACGGCGTCGTACAGCGCACGGTCTTCCGGCTACGGGAACGGATAGAGGCGAAGATCAACCTGCTGCCGCTGCGCTACTTCGACTCCGTGCAGCGCGGCGAGCTGCTCAGCCGGGTGACCAACGACGTCGACAACATCTCCCAGAGCCTGCAGCAGTCCATCAGCCAGGCCGTGACCTCGGTGCTGACCGTGGCCGGGGTTCTGGTGATGATGGTCCTGCTCTCGCCCACGCTGGCGCTGATTGCGCTGGTGACCATTCCGCTGACGCTGGTGACGACGGCGGTGATCGCCAAGCGCTCCCAGAAGCTGTTCGTGGCGCAGTGGAGGCATACCGGGGAGCTGAACGGGCAGATTGAGGAGACCTACACCGGGCACGCCCTGGTGAAGGTGTTCGGCCGGCAGCGCGAGGTGGAGGAGCGGTTCCGGCAGAAGAACGCGGAGCTGTACCAGGCGAGCTTCGGCGCGCAGTTCATTTCCGGCCTGATCATGCCGGCCATGACGTTCATCGGGAACCTGGTCTACGTGGGGATCGCCGTGGTGGGCGGCCTGCAGGTGGCCTCCGGGGCGATGCAGCTGGGCGATGTGCAGGCGTTCATCCAGTACTCACGGCAGTTCACCCAGCCGCTGGCCCAGTTGGGGTCCATGGCGAACCTGCTGCAGTCCGGCGTGGCCTCGGCCGAGCGGGTGTTCGAGCTGCTGGACACGGACGAGCAGTCGCCCGATCCTTCGCCGTCCGAGGCGCCTACTGGTGGCCGGGGGCGGCTGGTGTTCGAGGACGTGTCCTTCTCCTATTCGCCGGACAAGCCGCTGATTTCCTCCCTCAGCCTGGTGGCGGAGCCGGGGCAGACGGTGGCCATTGTGGGCCCGACGGGTGCGGGCAAGACCACCCTGGTGAACCTAATGATGCGCTTCTACGAGCTCGACGCCGGCCGGATCACGCTGGACGGCGTGGACGTCACCGCGATGACCCGGGATGAGCTGCGCTCGCGGATGGGCATGGTGCTGCAGGACACCTGGCTGTTCGGCGGGACCATCCTGGACAACATCGCCTACGGCCGGCCCGGCGCTTCGGAGGACGAAATCCTGGAGGCCGCGAAGGCGACGTACGTGGACCGGTTCGTCCGGTCCCTACCTGAGGGCTACGACACCGTGCTCGACGACGAAGGCGGCAATGTGTCCGCCGGCGAGAAGCAGCTGCTCACCATCGCCCGGGCGTTCCTGGCCCGGCCGTCCGTGCTGATCCTGGACGAGGCGACTTCGTCCGTGGATACGCGGACCGAGGTGCTGGTGCAGAAGGCCATGAGTGCGCTGAGGAGCGACCGGACTTCGTTTGTCATTGCCCACCGCCTCTCCACCATCCGCGACGCCGACCTCATCCTGGTGATGGAAGCCGGGCAGATCGTGGAGCAGGGGACGCACGCTCAATTGCTGTCTGCGGGCGGGGCATACGCGGCGCTGTACGCGGCGCAGTTCGCTGCTCCGGTGGCGGAGGTTTAGGGAAAACAACAATTCGCCTGTCGGCCTCGAGACGGAGACGTTAGTATCCTTGCGCGCAATCAACTTTACGTAATATCCGCTATCGGTGGCTGCCCCGTAGGAGCTCAGGAGACAGTAAGGTGGCCCGACCAGGTCATCGTCTTGACAATATGGGGATAGTCGGGCGGGACTCAGCGAGTCTTCATTTAGTCCGCAGGTGAGCCCTCCTTTGCGGAAGCCGCGGCGGTTGTTGGAAGTTGAGCGAGGATCCGGTTGGCCATTGCCTCGATGCCGTCTTGGGTGGGTACGGTGAGTCCGGCTTCGTCTGCTTGTAGGGGTTCCAGTGTTTCCAGCTGGGATTGGAGGAGGGAAGGCGGCATGAAGTGTCCGGGGCGTTGGGCCACTCGGTTCTGCAGGACGGGCAGCTCGACGCTGAGTTGAATGAACACGGTTCCGGGTGCTTTGGCCCTGATGGCGTCTCGGTAGGCTCGTTTTAGTGCCGAACACGCCACGATGATCCCCTCCGGGTGGATGGACGCCAGTTCGGCGCCTACAAGTCCAAGCCAAGGCCATCGGTCCTGGTCATCCAGGGGGTTGCCGGCGGCCATTTTCTGCACATTTTCCTGCGGGTGCAGGGAGTCGGAATCGACGAAAGTGGCGCCCGTGCGTTGGGCCAGCGCTGCCCCGACGGTGGATTTTCCTGCTCCTGACACGCCCATTACGACAAGGACGGGTTTCATTACAGCGTCCCTTGGTGCTCGGTCCCTGCGGGAATCGGTGAGAGCCGGGTAACTTCGACAGGTTCCTGAAGGAGGCCGTCGAGCGAGGCATTGAGGCGTTTGACGGCTTCTCCCTCACCGTGGGTGTCGAGCAGTTCTGCGGTTTCCCACTTTTCTATCATGACGATCTGGCCGTTAGGCGCTTCGTGGATGGAGTACAGCAGGCATCCAGGTTCCTGGTGCACTTCGGCGATTGCGGGGGAAAGGGCGGCAGCTACCGCGCTCAAGGCCCCTTCTTTGGGTGTGAAAACGGCGGTAACAATGACGGTCATGGGATTTCCTTAGCTGATGGGGGAGAGAGTGAGGGGTGAGCAGCTGCTGCGTGGGACGAAGTCGGCCTTGACTTCAATCGTTCGGGGGGCTGGAGGGAGCCGGCCCTGCATCCTTCCCAGGACCAGCTCCAGGGAGTGCACCGCGAGCATGTCGATCGGCTGACGGATTACGCTCAATGGCGGGCTGGTCAGTTCCGTCCAGGGATTGTCGTCAAAGACTATGACCGAGAGCTCTGCGGGTATCCGCACGCCGATCTGGACGAGGCGTCGAACGGAGCTCTGAACCTGGGCGGTGTTGGCCACAATGAGCCCGGTCGGACGGTCTGGCAGTGCGAGAAGAGACCCGGCTGCATCGCCCCCGCCGTCTCCCCGAAACGGTACATCCCGGATCAGCTGGGGGTCGACACTTATCGAAAAGTTGTTGTGCGCGCTCTTGTAGCCCTCGATCCTGGACCGACCCGTCGAGGTGCTGACGGGCCCAGAGATGAGGCCAATACGCGTGTGTCCGAGACCGAGCATGTGTTCGGTGGCGCGTCGGGCCGAATCTACGTTTTCGATGCTCACTAGGTCGACGTCCGCGAGTTCGGGAATGCTGCGGTCGACGAAGACTACATTCACACCCAGAGACTGGAGGCGCGCCCACTTTTCAATATTTGATCCGGTGGGCGTGGCAATGACGCCTCCCACGGAACGGTCGAGGAGTGTATCCAGGCTGTCGGCTTCGAGGTGAGGGTCTTCCTGGGTGGTCATCACCATCACTTGCACTCCGTGGCTACGGGCCTCCCAGACGACGCGGTCGGCTAGCTGCGCAAAAAAGGGGTTTGCCAGGTCTGCTACCACCAGGCCAATAGTGGGGGTATGGCCGATGCTGAGTTCACGGGCGGCGGCGCGGGGCCGGTACCCGAGTTCATCGATGACCCTCAACACGGTTTCGCGCTTGGCCGGCGCGACGGGGCCCGAGTCAGGGTTCAGGACCCGGGACACGACAGAGACTGAAACGCCGGCCGCGGACGCGACATCGCGAATAGTTGATGCCTTCTTCACTTCTCCTCCTCGTTGAGGGTCCTGTCTCGGCAGCTGATCACCGCGAGCTGTTCGTCTGCCCTGGGATGCGTGCCTGAGGAACCTTCGATTGTGTTCCGGTGTGACCGTTGACACAGCCTAACACTAAATGGTACAAAAGTGGAACCGGTTCCACTCCGGTCCCAAAAACTCCCGTTGTGACGAAGAAGTTGCTCGCCTCTAAGGTGGCGGCCTCTCCGACGCGATATGTCAACCAGAGAGATCCCCATGAACCTGCACAAACTTCTTAGCGACCGCGAGCAAGAAGGCCGCCCCATCCGCGTTGGCCTCATCGGCGCGGGCCGCTACGGCACCATGTACCTGGCCCAGGCCAACAACATCCCCGGCATCCACGTCGTCGCCATCGCGGACATCAACGTCAAACGCGCGGAAGGCGCCTTCGCACTCGTCGGCTGGCCCACGGACCAGATCGCTCCGGACATCGCCACCGCCCTCAGGGAACGCTCCACGACGATCGTGGCCAACGCGGACGAGCTCTTTGATGTCGACATCGACGTCATCGTGGAAGCCACCGGCAACCCCATCGTCGGTGTGAAACACGCGCTGCGTGCCATTGAAACTAAGAAGCACATTATTATGGTCACCGTCGAAGCCGACGCCCTGGCGGGCCCGGCCCTGTCCAGGCGTGCGGAAGCCGCCGGCGTTGTCTACTCGATGGCGTATGGCGACCAGCCTGCCCTCATCATGGAACTCGTCGACTGGGCCCGCACCAGCGGCTTCGACGTTGTCTGCGCCGGCAAAGGCGCAAAGTACCTTGAGCACTATCACGAAATGAACCCGGACAACGTCTGGGAGAACTGGGAGTTCTCCAAGGAACTCACCGATTCCGGCCAGCTGAACCCCAACATGCACACCTCCTTCCGCGACGGCACCAAGGCCGCCATCGAGATGGCCGCCGTCGCCAACAGCGCCGGGCTGGTGCCCTCTGACAACGGGCTGAGCTTCACACCCGGCGACGTTGAAGAAATCGCCACGATCTGCCGCCCCGCCGACGTCGGGGGAGCCCTCGCCCACGAAGGCAGCGTCGACGTCATGTCCAGCGTCAACCGCGACGGCACCTGGATCCCCCACAACACCCAGGAAGGCGTCTTCGTCGTCGTCAAAGCCACGAACGAATACGTTTCCGGCTGCTTCAACGAATACCCGTGGCACCCGGACCCCACCGGCCAGTACGCAGCCCTGTACCGCCCGTACCACTACGTGGGCCTGGAGCTGAACATGTCCATCGCCAACGCGGTCCTCCGCGGGATCTCCACAGGTTCGCCCGTCGGGTTCTTTGGAGATGTTGTCGCGACCGCGAAGAAGGACCTCAAAGCAGGTGAATTCCTCGACGGCGAAGGCGGGTACACGGTCTGGGGAAAGCTGGTTTCGGCCAGGCACTCCGTCGCAACCGGCGCCCTGCCGGTAGCGCTCGCCCACCACGTGGAACTGCGCAACGACGTCGCTAAGGGCGACATTGTTGGCTGGGACGATGTCATCATTGACGACTCCCTGTCCCAGGCCCTTGAGCTCCGCCGCGAAACCGAAGCGCTCGTCGCGGAATCCGTCTTCACTGCCTGACGCTCTTCGCACACTCATCCGGGCGCGGCAACGAACTTCACGCCTCCGGAACCAGACTCCTTCCAACGAAGAAAGGCATCACATGAATTCCAAGACCCGCGCCCTCACCGGAGTGCTGGCCTGCACCCTGGCCGCCTCGCTCCTCGCCGGCTGCGCCTCTGGAGCGCCCGGCGCGTCCGGCGGCGCACCGGCGAAAATCCAGCTGTCCATCCCGGATCCGCTCACCTCGTCCGTCGGCGTTTCCGCCCAGCACTTCGCCGACGAGGTCAAGAAGACGTCCAACGGATCGGTCATCGTCACGGTGGTTCCGAACGGCACGAGCTTTAGCGGGGACCAGAACGCCGCTGTCACGCGCCTGCAGGGCGGCTCACTCGACGCCCTCATACTCTCGACCTCGGTGTACGCCTCGGTGGTGCCGGAAATGAACGGCATCAGCATTCCCTACCTCTTCAAGGACACCACCGAGGAAGCGGCGTTCCTGGCTGGGAAGCCGGGCCAAGTGTTGAAGGATAAGCTCGCAGCCAAGGATACCGTGGCATTGTCCTTCCTCACCCGGACCGGCCGCGAGATCACCAACTCGGTGCGTCCCATTGAGAAGCCTGCGGATCTGAAGGGACTGAAGATCCGGGTTCCCGGCAATCCGCTCTGGACCGACTACTTCGGGAAGCTCGGTGCAAGCCCCACCACCATGGCCTTCTCCGAGGTCTTCACGGGCCTGCAGACGGGAACGATCAACGGTCAGGAAAACCCGATCGAGGTGCCTTGGACCAATAAGTTCTCCGAGGTGCAGAAGTACGTGTCGCTGACCAACCACATCAACGACGCCTGGGTCCTCGCCCTGTCGTCGAAGAAGTGGGGCGGTCTGTCGGACGCCCAGAAGAAGGCCCTCGCCGACGCCTCGACCGAGACGGCGACGTTCAAGACCGCCTACGACGAAGAGCAGTCCAAGAAGCAGCTGGACGAACTCGCGGGCAAGGGCATGAAGGTCAACGAGCTCAGCGCCACTGGCCTCGAAGAGTTCAAGGCCACCTCCAAGAGCCTTTACCCGCAGTTCTCCGAGCTGATCGGCAAGGAATTCTTCGACGAGGCCGTTGCTTTCACCGCCTCCAAGTAAACCCACCGGGGCCGGGGTGCCAGCGGCGCCCCGGCCCTCCCACCAACATCCCGCTCTCAACGTCGACAGTCTGGAAGAACATGAAACGCACCCTCGCTCCCGAGGATCTCGAGGAGGTCATTCCGTCCGACGCGGAAGAAATCCTGCACCACGGTCACGTCCCGCAAGGCTGGAGCGGCGCCGCGTGGCTCGACAAGGCCCTCGAATGGACCGTGGGCGCGGCGATCCTCGCCGAGCTCGTCGTCATCCTGCTGAACATCGCGGTCCGGGTCATCACCGGTGATTCAGTGCTCTGGACCCAGGAAGTGTCAGAAATTGCACTCCTGACCATTGCCTTCATCGGCGGAGCCATCGCGTACCCCAAGGGTGCCCACATGTCGGTGCAGGCCCTCATCATGCGCCTGCCCGCAACCTGGAAGCCCTACCTGGCCGCCCTGGTCGACTGGCTCGTCTTCGTCATGAGCGCAGGTGCGTTCGCCCTCTTCGTGCCCACCCTGGCCCAGCAGATCGAAGAAAAGACCCCGATCCTGCAGCTGCCCGTCTTCTGGGTTTCGATGCCCTTCTCTATCGGCATGGTGCTCATCGCGTGGTTCGCCCTCGTCAAGCTCCGGCGGCAGGACCGCCGGCCGGTCCTGGCCGCCGCCGGCATCGCCGCGGCGATGGTCGCCGTCGTCGTGCTGGCCCCGCCCCTGTTCTACTACGCATCGCCGAACGTCCTCCTGGGCGTGGTGCTCGCGGTGCTGTTCCTGCTGCTTTTCCTCGGCCTCCCCATCGCCTTTGTCCTGGCCTTGGCTTCGGGAATCTACCTGTACCTCGGCGGCATTTCCGATGTCAGCGCCATTCCGATCGGGATGGCCTCGGGCGCCAAGGGGTTCGTGCTGCTGGCCATCCCGTTCTTCATCCTGGCCGGCACGGTCATGAACTCCGCCGGACTCACCCTGCCGCTGGCCAAGCTCGTCGATGCCCTCATCGGCCACCTGCGCGGCGGTCTGCTGCAGGTGGTCGTGGTCACCATGTACATCTTCTCCGGCATCTCCGGGTCCAAGGTCGCTGACGTCGCGGCCGTCGGCACCACCATGCGCGGCATGCTCGAGGAGCGCAAATACCCGCGCGGCGAGGTGGTCGCGGTCCTGTCGGCATCGGCCATCATGGGCGAAACCATCCCGCCCAGCATTGTGCTGCTGATCCTTGGCTCCATCACGACGATCTCCACAACCACGCTGTTCCTGGCCGGATTAGTTCCCGCGGCGTTCCTTGCGCTGGTCGTCATGGCGCTCGTCTTCTTCCGGGCCCGCAAGCAGGGCGGCGTCGCCAGCCCTAAGGCGACCTGGCGTGCACGCGGTTCAGCATCATTCTTCGCCCTGCCCACCCTCCTCCTGCCCGTGGGCATGGTGGTAGGCATCATGAGCGGCTTCGCAACGCCGACGGAAGTCTCCTCGGTCGCCGTGGCCTACGCCTTCGTGCTGGCCGCCGCATACCGGCGGGGCAGCAAGAAACTCCTCGGCGACACCCTGCGCGAAACGACGACGACGGCGGGCATGGTGCTCTTCATCATCGCCGCGGCGTCGCCGCTGGCCCAGACCCTCGCCCTCGCCGGCGTCTCGCAGCAGATCCACGACCTCATGTCTGGACTCGGCGATTCTCCGCTCCTGTTCATGTTCTTCACGATCATCCTGCTCATCATCATGGGCCAGCTGCTGGAGGGCCTGCCGGCTGTCCTCATCTTTGCCCCGCTGCTGCTGCCGATCGCCACCGACTTCGGCGTCAATCCCGTGCAGTACGCCATGGTGCTCATCATCGCCATGGGCATCGGCTCCTTCGCGCCACCGGCAGGTGTCGGCTTCTACGTCGCCTGCGCAACCGCCCGCGAAACCGTCGAGAAGAGCCTCAAACACTTCTGGCCGTACCTCATCGCCGTGTTCCTCGGACTCCTCGTGCTGGCGGCGGTCCCCTGGTTCAGCACCTTCCTTCCCGCCCTCGCCGGACTGATCCCTTTCTAAGCACATGACAACACCGACAATAAGTGAGAACAAAACGCCTGGTTTCCACGCCTCCGTGGCCCTCATTGGCACGGGACCAATGGGAGCTCCGATCGCCCGAAATATCCTCTCCGGCCAGGTTCCCCTTACTCTCTGGAACCGCACACCAGAAAAAGCCCGTGGGATTGAGGGGGGCACCGTCGTAGCCGCCCCGGCCGCCGCCGCAAGTGAAGTCGTGCTGACTGTATTGCCCGATCTCCCCCAGGTTGCAGCTCTACTCCCCGGTGAAGACGGCCTATTGAAAGGATGGAAAACCGCAGGCATCGAACACCCCGTCCTCGTGATTCACGGAACAGTGTCACCGGTGGCAGTCGCAGAGTTCGCCGATGACTGCCTGCGCAACTGGGGGGTGACAATCGTGGACGCACCCCTTAGCGGCGGAACCATCGGTGCCGAAGAGGGGCGGCTGAGCATCATGGTTGGCGGGCCGCCCGAAGTCGTGGAGCGACTAACCCCTCTCTTCAGGCTATACAGCTCGACAGTCCTCCATTTTGGCAAAACTGGCGCGGGATCAACGGTGAAGGCGTGCAACCAGATCGTCGTCGCCGCCGCGGTAACCGCCCTGGCCGAAGCGATGGCCCTTGCAAGCATTGCCGGACTCGACCTTGAGAAAGTGCAAACTGTTCTGGCGGGCGGTCTTGCCAACTCAGAAGTCCTTCGCCAGAAGGGACGACGCTGGATCGACCAAGACTTCGAAGGTGGCGGGTCAGCGAAAAACCAGCTCAAAGACCTGAACTTCATAGACGAGATCGCCACGGCATGCGGGCTAAACCTGCCGCTCGCTAACACCCTCCGAGACGCCTTCGAACTCATGATCGAGGAGGGCTACGGCGACTTGGACCACACGGGGATATACCGGACCATCCTCCCTTAGTCTGCTACACGTTCCAGTGAAGATCGCTTACTTGGCCCCTTTTCGGACGCCAGCGCGTCATGGATCACCACCGGCTTCGAGGAAAGAACTCATGGACCGGCGTCATCGATTTCGGCGACGTCGGGGCAGGGGACCCGGCTGTCGATCTTGCGGTGGGGTGGCTGATGTTCGACGCCGGCACCCGCCACCGCTTCATGGGCGCCTTCGGCTCCGCAGTAGAAGGCGACACCTGGATGAGGGCGCGTGGTTGGGCCCTCATCCTGTCCACCGCCATGCTGAGCAACTCCGACGATAATCCGCGGATGTTCGCCGTAGGAAAGTTCGGGGTCAGGCAGATTCTGGATGACGGACTTCACCTGCAACTCTGACGCCGGCGTTATTGTCAGTGGCGCCTCATATGCTGTGAGTGTGGAAGGCAAAGCAGCTGCGGAGACGTTGGAGGCCATGGAGGCCTCCCTTGCCAAGTTGTCTGCATTTGCCGGTCGCGGAGCCGGGAACGCGGCCTCGACTGGCGCCGACCCTCTTCGGGACGAAGCGGACGCGTGCCTGGACGGTATGGCTGAGGTCGCCAGCATGGAAGCCAGGCTGGCCGCCCTGAAAGTGCACTTCGCCGCCGGATATGCCCGCGCTGCCGTTGCCATGGCGGCCCCAGCCATTTCCCCGGAGGAGCGCACCGCCCAGGAAATGGCGGTGACAGCAGAGGTGGCCTGTGTCCTGACCGTGAGTGAAAGATCGGCCGCGGCACTCCTGGCGGAGTCAGCCACCCTGACCACCGGTTTGCCCCTGACGCTGTCTGCGCTGCAAGCAGGGAGCATTTCATGGCAACACGCGCGGGTGATCTGTGATGAAACGTCCGGTCTGGACCTCGCCGCGGCGGCTGGTTTGGAGGCTCATTTCCTGGACCCCGAAGCTCCCTTTGCCTCGCGTGGCTGCCCCGCGGGGGAGCTGGTGCCGGGCAGGTTCCGGGCCAAAGCGCGCAAATGGCGTGAGCTGCACCATCCCGTAAGCATCGAAGCCCGCCACCGCAAGGGTGTGGAGGACCGTCGGCTGGAATATGTGCCGGACCGGGACGGCATGGCCTGGCTCTCGGCCTATCTGACTGCGGATGTGGCAGTGGCTGCATGGTCCCGTGCCACGGAAGCGGCCCGTGCCCTGCAGAAGCCGAATGAATCCCGGACCCTGACCCAGCTCCGTGCGGACGTCGCCGCCGACTGGCTGCTGGCGGGGGTGGCGGAAGGAACTCCGTCACCCAAGGCGCAGGTCCTGGTGACCGTGCCGGTGCTGTCTCTTTTGGGCGCCGAGTCGGAACCGGCCACGCTGGACGGGTATGGTCCCGTTCCGCCGAGCATGGCCCGCCGGCTTGTAGGGGATGGCGCCGGATCGTTCCTGCGTGTGCTGACCGATCCGCGCAATGGAGCGCCGCTGGAGATCGGACGGACCAGCTACCGGGTTCCGAAGGCGATGCGCCAATGGTTGCGGCTTCGGGACGGCCGGTGCCCTTTTCCGGGCTGTAACAACCATTCCCTGGATAACGAAGCGGATCATCTGTTGGCTTGGTCCGAGGGAGGCCGCACCGGCGTCACCAACCTGGGCCAGCCATGCCGGCGGCACCACCGGCTCAGACACACCACAGCGTGGAAGCCGGTTGACGCGACCCGGGACCAGCCACCCGGCTGGATCTCACCCGCGGGACGCTCCTATCCCAGCGAACAACAAGACTGGGAACCACCACACTGGCCGCAGCAACTCGGCCACGCGGGTGAAGGCCGGGAGTCGGAACCGCCCGGCTGGCCGGACGTACTTGCCGGACTCGACGTACTTGCCGGCGGCGTCGGACCCGGAGAGACCGTCGGACCCGGAGAGACCGGGCCGCCATTACCCGTGGATCCCTTTCCTGACTGGGCGCTGTTCATCGCGGCGTAGGATCGGCGCGCCACTTTCCCTCCCCGTCCAATTAAAGGTTCGAAGGATGTGCCGGCTATTGGCCTGCACCCCTGCCTCCGACGTGACCCTCCGCCGCGACCCTCCGCCGTGACCCTGAAAGGCCGGATCGGCCTGGACCAGCGCGATTCAGGCCACTGTCCCCACGCCCATCACGGTCCGGGTCAATCTCGACTCACCGGACGGATTCGTCGGGCCTGCCTGCTGCGGCGATCATGGCAGGTATGACGCCGAGAGGACGGGGAAGAAGGCCTTGATGAAAGTTTCTTCATGACCGTTTCATCCCTCCCTCATTGTTGAAGCTCACGCTGGACACACGAACGGCCTGCGCCGGAAGAGCCTGCGTATGGGGAAGAGGGGGCATGGTGGACGGAGCATGGCTGTCTACTGTTCGGGGGCACGGCACGCCTGGAACGCGTCAATCTGCTGCGTTGCACCACTCGCCGATATCTCCTCCGGTCCATGGAATTGATTCCATGGATTGGCCCTCCGCCGTTCCGGCGTCTGCCGACGACGCTACCGGCACGTCCTGGCTGGTTCAGCGGGCTTGGCCAGAGAAGACACCAGGAGAATTTGTACTGGAGGTCCGGACGCCGGGAGTGCCAGGCGTCCGGGGAGCTTACTTGCGTCACGGGCAGTTCGAACTTATCCCGTTGGACGATCCGGGACTTCCCGCCTTGCGGGGGGAAGCGCAGCAGGGGAATTGATTTCGTATTGGCCGTACCACCAGGCCGTCGTCCGGGCCGAGGGCCGCTATATAAAGATCTTCGGGCCCGGGGGCGCCGTCGTACCGGCCGAGCGCTGCGCACAAATGGACGTCCTGCTGGACGCCGGCAACTTCACAACGCCCAGAATCCTTCGTCAGAGTTCCCAGGCGGACGTCATCGCTTTCAGCGCCATTCCGGGACCGACTCTGAACGAGCTGGGCCGGGTGGAAGCGGCCGTCTGCGATGAAGCGTTCGCCAGGGCATGGGAGAAATGGTCGCGCGCCTGGGTCGCGGAACTGAACGGCTCCCATGGTCCAGCAGCACGAGGCGTTCTCGACAGCCTTCCGCTCCGTTCAGCAGAGTGGGAAGCCGCGAAGGTGTGTCGACGGGTGGACGACTGGTTGCAGCACAATGAAAACGTCCCCGAGTTGTCGTCTCAGCGCGCTGTCTTGCGCGCCGCTGTAGAGCAAGTGGCCATGAACCTGATACGGACGGCACCGGATCCGGTGGTATGGGCCCACGGAGACCTCTACGACAAGCAAATCATCGTTCCTGACGGCGACATCGCGCCCGGACTGCTGGACTTCGACAGTACGGCCCGACACGAGGCCGCCCGGGATCTGGCCGGCCTGGACGTCCATCTGGAGCTTCATCTACGAAATAACCGCATGACGCCTGCACGATATCTGACGGCTCACACGCAGGTGCTGGCCGTGGCCGAGGAACTGCGCGTCAGTCCAGCCCGGTTCGAGGCGTACTCGGACGCCATCTGGCTCCGTCTGGCACTTTCTCCGTTACCTGGCCGGTTCTCTCTGGCCATCGGCGTCCTCGCGGAACGGGCCGAAAGGAACTGAGGCCCTCGAAGCGGCCAGCCCGGCGAGCCCCTGGCAGGTTTTGCCGGTTAGGCGCTCACTTAAGTATAAAAGCGACAGAATGATTGCTACTCTGGACTCTGCACCTAGAGAGAGTGAGCAATGATGCTTCTCGAAAGAGACCTCATCCAGTCCGTCGGCTTCCGCAACGTAACGGACGGCGGACGTGTAACAGGCTTTCAGTTCCGGGTCCGGATGCCTTCCTACCGGGGCATGGCGGCGTCCCTCATCGATGGCATCGCCGTTCGCGTGGGCGGCATCGTCGACGTCGGACCTGACGTTCCGCTGTGGACCTTCGGCGGGCGGACCTACACCCTGCAGCAGCTCTGGGAAAGTGAAGGCGTGCGCTGGCCCCTTGAGGAAGCGGCAGTGGTCACCGTTCCCCTCGACGGCGGCCTGCCGCAGGGCGTTCACGAGCTCTCCATCGAGCTGCGGCTGCGGATGTCCTACATACCAGTCGAGCACCAGCCCACCACTCACCGGACCAGCCGCAAGGTGACGCTCGCGCCGGAAGGCGGCGAAGGTACCTTCCGCTACGGCGTTTCCCTCTACAGCTTTATGGGCGATTACGGCACGGTGATGGACCTTGAGACGGCGCTGGCCGCAGTCGCCGACGTGGGCGCCACCGGCGTCGAGATCCTCGGCGAGGGCCACGTTCCCAACTATCCGGAACCGTCCCCGGCCTGGATCGATAACTGGTTCGGCCTGCTGGAGAAGTATTCGCTGGAGCCGACGAACTACGGTTCCTGGATTGACACCCGTCTTTACCCGGGCCGCACCATGACTGTCGCCGAGGGTGCGGAGGCCCTGCAGCGGGACCTGCGGCTTGCCAGCCAATTGGGTTTCGGCTTCGTGCGCCCCAAGATCGGCGTGGTGTCCAGCGATCTGGTCCCAGACCCCATCTGGACCGAATCCGTGGAACGCTCCCTTGATCTGGCCCACGAGCTGGGGATCATCATCTGCCCGGAGATTCATTCGCCGACGCCCATCAGGCACCCCGTCGTCGAGGACTACATCGGCCTCATCGAACGGACCGGAACCAAGAACTTCGGCCTGCTCATCGACACCGGAATCTTCCAGGACCGGCCCATTCCGCTGCGCGCAGGTGAGACACGCGAGACCCGGCCCGCCTTCCTCGACGGCATCGGCGTCGACCCCGCCGACTTCGCCGATATCGCCCAGTATGTGGTGTTCGTCCAGGCGAAGTTCCACGACATCAACGAGCAGCTGGAAGACCAGCAGATTCCCTGGCTGCCCGTGCTCAAGGCCCTCAAGGACTCCGGCTACACCGGTTATCTCTCCAGTGAATACGAAGGCGAACGCACGCCATGGCGTGCCATTGAGCAAGTGCGGCGCCAACACGCCCTGATCCGCCGCATCACCGGCGAACTTACCTGACCCATCCCCTTTTCCCAGTAAAGAGAGACAATGCCAAACGGACTTCTTGACGATGCAAGCCTCCGCACCCATCCCGACGGTCTCGCGCTGGCCTTGACCCTGCCGTGGTACCGGAGTCTGTGGCTCTCCTCGGTCTCCAGCCTGCGGCTCACCGTCGACGGCCAGGATATCCCCGCCGGGAACCTGTCCCTGGAACTGGGTGGTGTCCGCTATGCGCTCCCGGACCTGCCCGCCCAAAGCGAAACTCTCTGGTACCTCCAGGAACATCCCTTGCTTATCGCCACAACGGAGAGCCCTGTTGCCGTGGGCGAGCAGCACACCGTCCGGCTCATCGGTGAGCTGCGCCTGCCGTACATGCAGATTGCTCCCGGCCAGGACGGCGGTCCCGGCATGTACGTTCCCAACTTCGTGGACCAGACGTTGGAGCTGACCGTCACGGACAGGGCTGCGGCGGCACCGGAACTGACGACGGCGGTCACGCCGCCCCCGCCGAAAGCGGAGGATGATCCGTTCTCGCTGGGGCTCACCCTGTACTCGGCAAGCGCCGAATTCCGGGCAGGCTGGTACGACTTCGACGGCCTGCTGAACCGCGTCGCCGAGCTCGGCATCGGCCCCGGGATCGAGATTGTGGCATCGCAGGTCCTGCCTACCTATCCCAACGTGACTGACGACTTCGTGCGCTCGTGGCAGCGCGCCTTCGACAAGCACGGCTTCACCGCCAGCTCCTTCGGCGCCAATCTGGACATGGGACGCCGCCGTGACCGCGACATGACCCCGGACGAGGAGTACGAGTTCACGCAGACACTCTTCCACGGCGCCAAGAAGCTCGGTTTCCCGCTCGTCCGCATCCAGAGCGCTAAGCCGGAGCTGCTTCGCCGGCTGCTGCCGCTCGCCGAGGACCTCGAACTCAAACTTGCCTACGAGATCCATGCACCGCTGGGACCCAACTCGCCCGAGATCATGAAGGTCCGCGACGTCTACGCCGAGCTTGATTCACCGCTGCTGGGCTTCGTGGCTGACTTCTCCTCAACCATGCACAGCATGTCTCCCACGCTCCTGCGCGCGGTTCGCCGTGCCGGGCTGGACGATGAAGCTGTGGAAAGGCTGCAGGCTATCTGGGGCACTGAGGCACCGATGCGGGTGCGGCAGGAGGAGTTCATTGCGTACCTGCGGGGACGCGACTTTGATCCTGCCCGGCTTGGGTCCTTCGCCCACCTTGCGTTCAACATGCACGGCCACGTCAGCCCCAAGGAGTGGGCTGACATCATGCCGCAAATCATGCACGTCCACGCGAAGTTCTACGACATTGATGAGCAGGGCAACGAGCCGGCCATCGACTATCCGGAACTGGTCCGCGTATTCGTCGAAGGCGGCTACCGCGGTTACTGGTCCAGCGAATGGGAAGGCCATGCCTTCGCTGAGCTCGGTGAGGTGGATCCGCTGCTGCTGGTGCGGAAGCAGCATGACCTTATCCGCAAGAGCATGCGGACGGCGCTGGCATCAGCCTGACCTGAAAGACCGACGTCCCATAGCCTCGATGCCCGTCCGTTTAGCCGGCCGGGCATCGAGGCATTTAAGGGGCTTCCTTGGTAGCGGCGGCTGCCACGATGTCGGCAGCCTCTTTGAAGAGGCCCCGCATCCACTCATGCTCGGAGTCGCGGTTGTGCACGGGGTGCCACCACAGGGCATTAACCAGCGGCGTGGCATCGAAGGGCAGCGGCAGGATCCGAATCCCGCCCACGCGCATGGCGAACGGCACCAGGGCCGCCTGGATGAGCGCGATCCGGTTGGTCCCAACCACAAAGTGCGGCAAGGACTGGAAACTTTCAACAACCACGTCCACGCGGGGCTCAACGCCCAGCTGCTGGATCTGCCGTTCCGCCGAGGTTGAGGCTGAGCGCGTCTGATAGGTCATCACCCAGGGAAGTTCAGCGATGTTTTCCATGGTGATTTGCTCGCCGACGGCTTCATTGGACGTGGAGACCACGGCCACCCACCCGTCCCTCCACAGGTCCAGGTAGGGCAGCCCGGTGAGGAATCCGTGGGGAATCACCATGCCGTCCACCGACCGAAGGCGATTGGCTGCATCCTCCACCACCATCGGATTGTGGAGCATAAACCGGAACCGGACACCTGGGGCGCGCTCGGCTGCAAGCTCGGAAACAACCCGGCCAATGGTCGTGAAGCCGTAATCCGAGCCGTAGATGGAGAACTCGCGCTCGGATTCTGTGGGCTCCCAGGTGGCCTGGCTTTCGAAGACGCGGCGTGCGGCCTCCAGTGCGGTGGTGGTGTGCTCCGCGAGCCGGAGGGCGAAGGGGGTGAGCTCGTAAGCATTGCCGCGGCGGGCCAGGATCGGGTCACCGAAGTGGGATCGGAGCCGGGCGAGCGAGGCGCTGAGCGCCGGCTGGCTGAGGTGGAGCCGCTCGGCCGCCCTGGTAACGCTTCGCTCAGTAATGAGGGCATCCAGCGAGATCAGCAGGTTGAGGTCGAGACGGGAAAGCAGGACATGTTTCGTCACGGCGCAGCGATCCTTTGGAAGTGGAACCGTTTCAAGGGAGTTTATCAGCGGGATCAATAACGGAGGCGAAGCCATCAGGGATCTGGATGGACCTTCCGCGGACCCCAGTAAAACTTATGTCCGTCATAGCAAAGACTTATGTGTCTTTTAGGCACATCTCCTGCATACTTGTGAGTGACCGGGGTCACGACACCCGGATTTTGGACAATGAAGTCAGAAAGGCTGGACATGACACAGCACCGTCGCTATTCAGGCCTGAAGGTCGGCGCCCTCGCCGTCCCCACCGTCGCAGCACTCATTCTTACCGGTTGCTCGGCCTCCACCGGCAGCAGCTCCTCTTCGGGTGGTTCCCAGGAATTTTCACTGTCCTTCGCGACATCCAACACCATCGAGAGCCCCTTCCAGGTGTTGGCAGAAAATTACATGAAGTCACACCCGAACGTGAAAATCACCTTCAATCCTCAGCCGAACGACTCCTACGACCAGACCCTGCGCACACAGCTCCAGGCCGGAAACGCCTCAGACGTCGTAGTGACCTCACCCGGCTCCGGCACCGGCCGCAGCATCCTGCCGCTCGTCCAGGCAGGTTTCCTTGAACCGCTTGACGATGCCGCGAAGCAACTGCTCCCCGAGGGAAGCGCCAGTACCTTTGGAACCGACGGCAAGGTGTACGGCCAGGCCACGGAAATTACGATCTCTGCCTTGGTGAGTAATGAGACGGCTGCAACTGCAGCCGGTGGCTTCCCTGCCGACTTTTCCTCCCTCCAGCAGCAGTGCAAGGCTCTGGAGTCCTCCGGTAAATCCCTCTTTGCCCTTGCCGGATCAGCCCCTCCCAACACAGGGCTGATGGCGATGTCCCTGGCAGCCTCGCGCGTCTACGCGGAAGACCCGAAATGGAACGATAAGCGCGCTGCCAAGGAAGCCACCTTCGCCGGCTCGGACGGTTGGAAGTCAGCCCTCGAAGCAGTTAATACCTTGAAGGACGCGGGCTGCTTCCAGAAGGGTGCTGCCGGCGGCGGCTTCGATGCCATCACCAAGGGGCTTGCCAGCGGAACGTCCGTGAGCGGCTTCATCCCGGCTCCAAGCTGGAAGCAGCTGCAGTCCGCCGCTGGGGGCTCCCAGTTCGCCGTACGGCCGTTCCCGGCGGAACAGGGCTCAGGTAATAGCTACGTATTTGCCAGCGCAAACTACGCCTTCTCCATCAACGCGGCCTCCAAGAACAAGGACGCTGCCAAGGCCTTCCTCGACTGGGCCGCCCAGCCTGAGCAGACCAAGGCATTCGCAGAAATCGACGGTGCCCTGCCGGTCAGCGGACTCGACAAGTACGATTTCGACGGCGGCGCCTATAAGAACGTCGGCGGCCTGATGAAGGACGGCAAATACGGCCCCCTGCCCAACATCCAGTGGCCGAATTCCGCCGTCTACGACGCACTGGCCACGGGGGTCCAGGGCATCATCACCGGCCAGAAGAGCCCTGACCAGGTCCTGCAGGCCATGGACGCGGCCTGGGATCAGTAGCAGTTCTTGACCATCAACGTTCCGACGACTCAAAGGGACAAGCAAGGAATACCAATGACTGCGACGATGCAACCGAAAAGCGAAGCAGCTGAAGCACCCCGGCGAGGCAAGCGGACGCCGGGGACGGGTGAGAACACCCGTCCCCGGCGGGGGCCCATGCAGTTCGGACACTGGTGGTGGGCGCTGCCCGGGATCGCCCTGGTGTTTGCCATCCACTACGTGGCAACCGGAATCGGCGGATTCTTCGCCTTTACCAACTGGACGGGCATCGGCTCGTTCAAAATCACGGGCTGGACAAACTTTGAGGCCATCTTCAAGGACCCCACGAAACTCGGAGCCCTCTCCAATACCCTCTTTCTGGCCTTTGGCTCGGTTCTCCTAGGCAACATCGCCGGGTTGGTTATTGCGCTGGGCCTGAACCGCGTCGTCAAGACGCGCTACATCCTCCGGACCCTCTTCTTCATGCCGGTGGTGCTCAGCCCGCTAGCCACGGCCTACATCTGGAAATACATCTTCGACTTCGACGGTCCGCTCAATGCCTTCCTTACGGCAATAGGCGCCGGCGACCAGGCAAAGCCGTGGCTGGCCGACCCGCAGTGGGCCATCTGGACCGTCCTGGTGGTGCTGGTCTGGTCTTCCACCGGCTTTGCCATGGTGATTTTTATGGCCGGCCTGGCCGGTGTCCCCGTGGAAGTGGAGGAGGCGGCGGCCATTGACGGCGCCAATCTGTGGCAGCGGTTCCGCAACGTTACGCTGCCCGCCATCCGCCCCGCCGTCGCCATCGCCACCACGCTGGGAATCGTCCAGGGGCTGCGCGTCTTCGATCCCATCATGGCGCTCACCGGCGGCGGACCGGCCGGAGCGACGGAAACGCTGGCCACGCTGGTCTACAAGCAGGCCTTTGCGCTCGGGAACTTCGGGGGCGGTGCCGCCCTGGCCCTGGTGCTCGCCGCCATCATCCTGATCTTCGCCGTTCTCCAGCAGCGGCTGACGCGTTCGAACCCTGAGGACTAAGCCATGTTCCGCTACACCAAACTCACCCTGCTCCGCGAAGTCGGCCTATGGGCGCTCGCCCTGGTGTTCCTCGCGCCGTTCTACTTCCTGGTGACAACTGCCCTGAAGCCGGACAGCGAGTTGTTCACCACCTCGGCCCTGGCTCCGCCAACAAACCCCGACTTCAGCAACTTTATCGACGTCCTCACCGCCACCGGAAACTCCAACGTGGTGATGGGCCTGGCCAACAGCGCCATCATCACCGCAGGCAGCATCGTGGGGCTGATCGCACTCGGTTCCATCACCGGATATGTCATCTCCCGCAGCACCCGACGCTGGAGCAAGGGCGCGTATTACCTCTTCCTGATCGCCATCATCCTCCCCGGCCAACTCGGCGCCGTCCCTCTCTACATGGGGGCACGGGCCCTTGGACTCACCGGATCCGCTTGGGGCCTGATCATCCTCTACACGGGCATGCTCCTGCCGTTGTCGATCTTCCTCTACGCAAACTTCTTCCGCGGCCTCGGCACGGACTACGAAGAAGCGGCCACCATCGACGGCGCGAGCAAATCCCAGATTTTCTCCAAGGTGGTGTTCCCCATGATGGCCCCAGCCACGGGAACGGTCACCATCTTCGCCGGGCTCATCGTGTGGAACGACTTCTTCACGTCGCTGATCTTCCTGGGCGGCTCCGCCAACCAGACGCTGCCGGTGGCCATGTACTACTACATCGGCTCCCTGGTCTCCCAGTGGAACTCGATCTTCGCGATAGTGATCGTCTCCATGATTCCCATCCTGGCGCTGTTCCTGTTCGCGCAGAAACGGTTCATCCAGGGCTTCTCCGGCGGCCTGAAGGGCTGACCCGCGATGGTTGACAACCGCGCAGCGTTCGAGCGCTTCGTGGAGATCTTCTACACCCAAAAACGGGTGCGTGAAGCCTTCGACTTCCTTGTGGCCGAGGACTACCGGCAGCACAACCCGACCATTCCTGACGGGCCTGAGGCGGCAGTAAGAATGCTGACGCCGAAGTTCGACGGATCGCCAGACTCCCGGTTCGAGGTTCAGCGCATCCTGGTGGACGGTGACCTGGCGTTGGTGCATGTACGCGCTTCAGGTCCCGGGCGTCCCGACGCCGCCGTCACAGACATTTACCGCTTCGAAAACGGCCGGATTGTTGAGCACTGGGACGTGCTTCAGCCGGTTCCCCAGGACCCGGTCCACGACCACCCCATGTTTTAGACCACCATCTCAATTCCCTAGGAGACATCCATGTTCCAACTTTCGCCCAATATCGACCTTTTGTTCGCCGAAGCAGGCGAAAGTGCTGCCGACCGGGTTCGCGCGGCGGCAGCAGCCGGCTTCGACGCCGTCGAAATGTGGGGCCCAACGGGCAAAGACATCCCGGCCCTGAAGCACGCACTCGAGGAAACCGGAGTCCAGCTCACCTCCCAACTGGCGGAACCGCGTATGCAGTTCATGATCCCGCCCCGCAACCACGATGCTTTCTACACCGGGCTGGACGCCGGCGTCGAAGTGGCACAACAGCTCGGCTGCCCCCGGATGGTAGTGGGCAGCGGTACCGGATTCGGCGGGCGCAAGCGGCAGGACCAGCTGGACGAACTGATCGAGATCTTCACCCGAGGCGTCGCGCACATCGAGGGTTCCGGCATCACCCTGGTCCTCGAACCGGTCAACGTCAGGGTTGACCACCCGGGAGCCCTGCTGGACCGGACCTCGGAAGCCGTCTATGTCGCCAAGGGCGTCAACTCGCCCAACTTCGGCGTTCTCTACGACCTCTACCACTCCACGGTCGAGGGCGAGGACGTGGCCGCCGAGCTCGCCAACGCCGGCGACCTCATCAAGTATGTTCAGATCGCCGATGCGCCGGGGCGCGGCGAACCCGGCTCGGGATCCATCGACTGGCACGCCCGGCTCACGGACCTGGGGAACAGCGGGTATGCCGGCCCCATCGGGCTCGAGTACTACCCCACGATCGACTCGGCGAAGTCCGTCCGGCGCATCCAGGAACTGGTGGCGGGATGGTGAGCGGTAACCGGTATCCCGCTGCGGTCGACGTCGCCATCGTCGGCAGCGGCCCCACGGCAGCGGCATACGCACGGATCCTCAGCGAGGAAGCCCCTGGTGCCACCATCGCCATGTTCGAGGTGGGCCCCACGGTCAGCAATCCACCCGGGGCGCACGTCAAGAACATTGAGGATCCTGAACGCCGCAGCCTCGCGCAGCGGGCATCGGAAGGCCCCGGCGCAGGTGCCGAAACCGTGAACTCACCCGGCGCGGTCAAAAGCGGGGAGCGACGGGCCAGGCCCGGAACCTACCTGCTGCAGGACGGCTACGCCTTCCCCGGCGAGGACGGGATGCCCGTCGCCGCCATGTCCAGCAACGTGGGCGGCATGGCCGCCCACTGGACCGCTGCCTGCCCCCGCCCCGGCGGCAAAGAGCGCATTCCGTTCCTGCCGGACCTTGAAGAGCTTCTTGACGACGCCGACCGACTGCTGGGGGTGACCACCCGCGCCTTCGACGGGGCTCCGTTCTCTGACCTCGTCCGGGAACGACTCGCCGCCGCCGTGGACGCGGGCCGTGGCACCGCCTACCGCGTCCAGCCCATGCCTCTTGCTGTACACCGGCGGGAGGACGGCGGCCTGGTCTGGTCAGGTTCCGACGTCGTGATGGGGGATGTGACCCGCGAAAATCCGCAGTTTGAACTCTTTGATGAGTCGCTGGTAACGCGTGTGCTCCTGGAGGATGGCGCTGCGGCCGGCATCGAAGTCCAGGACCGCCGCAGCGGCGACACCCATCAGGTGGCCGCCCGCTACGTTGTGGTGGGTGCGGATGCCCTGCGCACGCCGCAGCTGCTGTGGGCTTCCGGGATCCGGCCCGACGCCCTGGGCCGCTACCTCAACGACCAGGCGCAGGTAGTGTTCGCGAGCCGGCTGCGCGATGTCACCGCTCCGCAGGGCCGGGCAGCCGCCAACGGCGCGCTCAGTGAGCAGAGCGGAGTTGCCTGGGTTCCCTACACGGACGGGGCGCCCTTCCACGGCCAGATCATGCAACTGGATGCCTCACCGGTTCCCTTGGCCGACGATGACCCCGTTGTCCCGGGCTCTATCGTGGGGCTTGGCCTGTTCTGCGCCAAGGATCTGCAGCGCGAGGACCGGGTGGCGTTCGACGACGGTGTCCGCGACTCGTACGGGATGCCCGCCATGCGCATCCACTACCGCCTCACGCGGCGGGATCACGAGGTGCTGGACCGCGCCAAGCAGGAAATTGTCCGCCTGGGCAAGGCGGTGGGTGAGCCGCTCGACGAGCGTCCGTTCGTCATGCCGCCCGGCGCATCGCTTCACTACCAGGGCACAACCAGGATGGGTGCAAGGGACGACGGCCAGAGCGTGTGTTCGCCCGACAGCCAGGTGTGGCAGGTCCCCGGCCTCTTCGTGGCCGGCAACGGCGTCATTCCCACCGCCACGGCATGCAATCCCACGCTGACCGCTGTGGCGCTCGCAGTGCGCGGGGCCCGGATACTCACAGAAAAACTCAACAGCTCTTTACTTATGTCTGAATCAGACAATAGACTGACTAAATAATGAATAAGTGGTGCGATGTCGCTGCTATTTCGTTCAATCACAGGCAAGGCATGCCGCAGACAAGGAGGTCTCGATGATCGCCGACCGCATAATCGAGCAGGGAACACTGATCACCCAGGACGGCCGTACCGCCGTCGAAGTCCGCATCCCCTGGTACCGGGCCCTGCCGGGCTCCTGCATCGCTGGAGCTGCATTGACAGTGGACGGCGTCAGCGCCCCCGAGGGCTCACTGCGCTGGACCATGAACAACCGCACTTTCAGCTTCGAGGAACTCGTGGACGAGACCGGCGAATGGTGGTTCCCGCTGGACTCGGCAGTCCTTTCGGGCGACCTTCCCGTCCCTGACAGCCGGACCGAGCACGAGGTCAGGGTGGACCTGAAGCTCTACATCCCCTACATCATCACCGACCACGGCGTGCTGCACATCGAAGAGCACGACACCAAGACCATGAAGGTGGCACAGCGATGACCAGCCTCGGCACGCCGATCCAGGGCGTCACCCTTTACAGCTTCACCCGGGCCGTCCACGCCCGGCAGTACGACCTCGATGGCCTGATCCGCAAAGTGGCGGCCGAAGGCTTCGGCCCGGGGCTCGAAGTCATCGGATTCTCCAGCCTGCGCGGCTTCCCGGACCGGATCGATGACAACTTCGTTGGCCAGTTCCGTGATCTTGTGGCCGAGGTTGACCTGGTCCCCACCTCCCTCGCAGTCAACGTTGACACCGGTATCCGCCGCGACCGGCTCATGAACCATGACGAGCTTGTCGAATACATGCGCAAGCAGATCGAAGTAGCCGCCAGGCTCGGCTTCCCGATCGCCCGGGTGCAGATCTCACTGACTCCGGACGCCATGGAAAGCCTGCTGCCCGTGGCCGAGAAGTACGGCGTCACCCTGGCCCTCGAAGTCCACGCGGACCAGCACGGCGCCCACGAACGTGTCCTGGCCCTTCGCGACCGCTACGAGAAACTCAATTCCCCCTTGCTCGGCTTCACCGCCGACTGGGGTGCCACCGTTACCGGCTTTGCGCCCTCCCTGCTGGAGGCCTACCGCCGCCGTGGTGCTTCGGAGGAACTTCTCGGACAGGTGGTTGACCTGTGGAATGGGTTCTACGTCGACGGACCGCCAAACACGCAAAAGGTTCACGGTGAACGCTTCGGCGCCTTCATCGGTCTGGCGGCCCGCAATGGCCGGCCTGACCTTGGCATTGACTTCGCCATCAACGGAACAGGGCTTTTCGGTCCTGCACCGCTGGACACCTGGCTGGAGATCATGCCTTGGGTCCGCCACGTGCACGGCAAGTTCTTCGGCATCGACGAGACCGGCGAAGAGCCCTCGGTGCCGGTCCGGAGCCTTGTCCGGCAACTGGTTGAGAACGGCTACTCCGGCGCAATCTCCAGCGAATACGAAGGCTGGCACTGGAACAACTGGCAGGACCCGTTCGACATCATCCGCGGCGAGCAGGCCGTCCAGCGCTCAGCGGCCGCCAACGCCGGTTCGGCCATGATCACAGACGCTTCAGAAGCCCGCCGCATCCTCAACAGCCATCTCGCCCAGCCCGTCCGCGGCTGACAACGAAGGAACCAGAAATTATGTCAGAAGGCATCGCAGGCTCGGGCATCGAGCTTGGCATCACCCTCTATTCGCTCACCTCCGAGTTCGCCGCCGGGCTCTACACCCCTGAGACGCTGATCAAAGCTGTTGCAGATGAAGGCCTTGGCCCGGGGGTTGAGTTCAACATCGCCCAGATGCTGCGCACCTACCCGGACGTCGACGACGACTTCGTCCGCCTGTGGCGCGACAGCATGGACCGCTACGGCCTGACCCCCAGCGCTGTGGGCACCAACCTGGACATGGGCCGCCGCAAGGACCGGGATATGACACCCGATGAGGAGTACGACTTCTTCGCCGCGCAGCTGCACACGGCTAACAAGCTTGGTTTCCACCGCGTGGTGATCCGCTCCGCGGGCAAGGAATTGCTCCGCCGGCTGCTTCCCCTGGCCGAGAAGTACGACCAGAAGCTCGGCTACGAAATTCACGCGCCGCAGGGCCCGAACGATCCCAAGATCCTGCAGATCCGCGAGATGTACGAGGAACTGGGAAGCGACCGGCTCGGTTTCACCGCAGACTTCAGCTCGACGATGCACAGCCTTTCCCCGACCCTCTTCCGCACGTTGACGCAAATGGGGCTGCCCGAGGAGCACTTCGCCGTCATGCAGGAGATCTGGCGCAAACCGTCGCCCATGCATGAGCGCAACCAGGAGTTCGAGGACTACCTCAGTGCCAACAACTTCGATCCTTCCCGCCTGGGCCCGTTCACCCGGCTGGCATTCAACATGCATGGACTGGTTCCGCCCGAGGAATGGCTGGATATCATGCCGCAGATCTTCCATGTCCACGCGAAGTTCTACGACATCGACGAACACGGCAATGAACCCGCGATGGACATTCCCCGCATTGTGCGCCAGTTCGTCAAGGGCGGCTACCAGGGCTACCTGTCCAGCGAGTGGGAGGGCCATGCGTTCGCCGACCTGGGCGAATCCGATCCGATCGACCTCGTCAAGAAGCAGCACACGCTGATGCGGCATGCCATCGAAGAAGCCGTTGATCCAAATGCATCCGACTCCCACGCGACCCTGGTCGAGACTGTTAAGTAAGGAAAGCCATGGCAACTCACAATTCCCTGTTCCAGGACACCGACGTCCGCCGGCACCCCGAGGGGATTGCCGTATCGGTGCAGCTGCCCTGGTACCGCAGCCTCTGGCTGTCCGCCGTTGACGACGTCGTCGCAACCGTCAACGGCGTGGAGATTCCCAAGGAGTCTCTCCGCTTCGAATTGCAGGACAAGTCCTACTCCATAGCTGAACTCCCGGAGCAATGGGAAACCCTGTGGTTCGTCGCAGACAAGCCCGACGTGATCATCCCGCTGGACCGCGTCCCCGACGCCGGCGAGGAGATCGACGTCGAGGTCATCCTCACCCTGCGCCTGCTGTATATGCAGATCGCGCCGATGCGTTACGTGGGCAACCGCGTGGCGGTTGACCGGACGGTGGTGCTCGCATGAAAACCCTGCGCGTGGCCATGATCGGTTATGGCTTCATGGGTGCTGCCCACTCCCAAGGCTGGCGGACGGCGCCGCGGATATTCGACCTGCCCGCCGAGCCGGAAATGGCGGTTATTGTCGGCCGCAACGCTGAAGCGGTCGCCGCCGCTGCCAGCAAGTGGGGCTGGGCAGAGCCAGCAACCGACTGGCGGGACGTGATCGCCCGTGACGATATCGACGTCGTCGATATCGTCACGCCCGGCGACTCCCACGCCGAAATCGCGATCGCCGCGCTGGAGGCCGGGAAGCACGTTTTGTGCGAAAAACCACTCGCCAACACGGTGGCGGAAGCCGAAGCGATGGCCGAAGCTGCCGAACGGGCGGCTGCCCGGGGCATCCAGGCAATGGTCGGTTTCACCTACCGCCGCGTTCCGGCCGTCACCTTCCTCCGCAACCTCATCGCCGAAGGCGCCGTCGGCACGATCAACCAGGTGCGTGCCTCGTACCGGCAGGACTGGCTGGTGGACCCGGAGATGCCGCTGGCGTGGCGCCTGCAGAAGGAACACGCCGGCTCGGGGGCCCTGGGGGATATCGGCGCCCACGCCATCGACCTGGCCCAGTTCGTCACCGGCTTGAATCTGGAGAAAGTGTCCGGCGTTATCGACACCATCGTGAAGGAGCGGCCTCTTTTGAAGGGCTCCACTTCAGGCTCCGGACCTTCCGATACCGGGCTTTCCGGCGCTGCCGGTGTCGGCTCCGGCCAGGTGACGGTGGACGATATCGCCATCTTCACGGGCCGCTTCGAATCCGGCGCGCTGGCGTCGTTCGAGGCCACCCGGTTTGCCACCGGCCGGAAGAACGCGCTCCAGATTGAGGTTTCCGGGGACAAGGGCGCCCTGGCCTTCGACCTGGAGGACCTCAACAGCGTCCAGTTCTACGACCGTACGGCACCTGCGGACCGCCAGGGCTTCCGGAAGGTCCTGGTCACGGAAGCGGAGCATCCCTACGTTTCGGCGTGGTGGCCGGCAGGCCACATGCTCGGTTACGAGCACGGGTTCTCCCACCAGGTCAAGGACCTCGTGGAGGGCATCGTGGGCGGCGCCGTCCCGCATTCGTCGTTCGCTGACGGGCTGAGGGTGCAGCGGGTGCTCGACGCTGTCGAGCGCAGTTCCGAAAATGATTCCGCCTGGACACGGGTCGCTGCCGGCGTTCCCGTGCCGGCCAGTTGAGGAGGGGAAGCACGTGGCACGACCAATTACCTTGTTCACCGGCCAGTGGGCCGACCTGCCGTTCGAGGAGGTGGCCCGGCTCGCCGGCGAATGGGGCTACGACGGGCTGGAGATCGCCTGCTGGGGTGACCACCTGGATCCCTGGCGCTGGGACGACGACGCCTATGTGCAGGGCAAGCTGGACATTCTTGAACGCCACGGCCTCAAAGTGTGGACCATCTCCAACCACCTCAAGGGCCAGGCCGTCTGCGACGACCCGATCGACGAACGGCACCGCGGCATCCTGCCGGACGTCGTATGGGGCGACGGCGATCCTGAAGGGGTCCGCCGTCGTGCCGCCGAGGAACTGAAGAACACTGCACGGCTCGCCGCCAAGCTGGGCGTGAAAACGGTGACCGGCTTTACGGGATCGTCCATCTGGAAGTACGTGGCGATGTTCCCGCCCGCCTCCGAAAAGATGGTCGACGCTGGCTACCAGGATTTTGCCGACCGGTGGAACCCCATCCTCGATGTCTTTGACGAGGTGGGCGTCCGGTTCGCCCATGAGGTGCACCCATCAGAGATCGCGTACGACTACTGGACAACGCAGCGCGCCCTCGAGGCGATCGGGCACCGCGAGGCCTTTGGCCTGAACTGGGACCCGAGCCACATGGTGTGGCAGGACATCGACCCTGTGGGGTTCCTGTGGGACTTCAAGGACCGGATCTACCATGTGCACTGCAAGGACACGAAGAAACGCCTGTCCAACGGGCGCAACGGCCGGCTCTCCTCCCATTTGCCCTGGGCTGATCCGCGCCGCGGCTGGGACTTCATCTCCACCGGCCACGGCGACGTGCCGTGGGAGGATGCGTTCCGGATGCTGAACGCCATCGACTACCGCGGGCCGCTGTCCGTGGAGTGGGAGGACGCCGGAATGGACCGGCTGGATGGCGCCCCCGAGGCGCTGGCTTTCGTGCGCCGGCTCTCCGGCTATGAACCCTCCGCCGCAGCTTTCGACGCCGCATTCAGCACGAAGTAATTCGCAAACAAGTGAGGCCGGCCCCGCGGGGCCGGCCTCACTTGTTTGTATGCCATGGGCTTCTTGTATGCGGTCAGAGGGCCGCCCGGGCCGCTGGTGCCGGCTCCACCACTGCTGGCTCCGCGAGGGCTGCCCCCGCCAGGGCCAGGTGACTCCGCGTCATCTCCGTTGGGTCGTCCAGCAGCCACTCGTGGCCGCCCCATTCGCTGGTCAGCGTGCCCGTGAAGCCGGTCCCGCGCAGCAGGCTGCCAAGGTCATGCAGCGGCTGGGAAACCCGGCCGCCGTCGTCGTCCAGATCCCAGAACTTCAGATGGAAGGCGCCCACCAGGGGGAGGATGCCCTGCAGATCTGCGGCGTCACTGCGGCCGAAGCGGATGAGCAGGTTCATGAAGAGGGTGTGGATGCGCGGCGGAACCTTCCCTGCGCGGAGCATGGCGGTGACGGCATCGAGGGTGGCGGGATCGCGCCAGTCATTCTCCAGGCGCGCCAGAAGATCGGAAGGAACGCCGCCCTGACGCAACTCATGAAGGTAGGTGACGGGAAGGGCCGGCATGAGCATGCTGATGTCGACGAGTACCCGCACGTGCTCGTCTGCCAGCCCGGCTATCGCATCCAGTGCTGGTGCCACAGAAGGGTTGTTTGGAGTCTGCTGCCCTTGGATTTCTTCGTACAGCACCAGATCGAGTTCATGCAGCAGCGGCTGCAGCAGCGTGAGCAGTTCCGTGCCAGCCTGTCCGATCGGTAACCGGATCCCGCGGGCACCCACTCGGCTGGCGGCGCTGAGCTGGGGGACCAGGAAGTCCAAGCGCTCCTGCAACGAGCGGCGGTCGGTTGGGGACGTGAAGTCGTCGAGGCTGGCGCCAACGATGCTGACGCGGCCCCCTCTTGCCGCCAGCGAATCCCGCAGTTCGTCTACCTCGGCGTCCTGCGGAGCGGGGAAGGACCGCCACAGCAGCCCAGGTTCGAGTTCTATTGCCTTCGCCACGGAATCCGCGATGCCAATCACAACGTCAGTGGCTGTCCGCCGGGCTGCCGTGATCTCCGGAATCCAGTTGAACGAGCTGGCGCAGAGGGTCCAGTTGTGAAGAAGTGCGGGGGCCATATGATGCCTTCCCATTTATGCTTGTTAATGACAAACTTATGTCACTTTTAGGATAAAGGATGGAAGCCATGTTGCAAACCGCTTTGCGCGAAGATGCGCTGACGGCCACGCCGGAAGGCTTTGAACTCCGGCTCGGCCTTTCATGGATCCGCTCAATGCCCCTTTCCACCGTGGCTGAGCTCGCAGTTGAGGTCGACGGCATCCCGGTGGCACCAGGGGAGTTGACGGTGGTGCTGGGGGCCCGGCGCGTGCGTGCAGACGCATTGCAGGCGGAGTCCGGGTGGTGGTTCGTGCAGGACAGGGTGGTCCTGGCCGGCCGGCGCGAGCTTTCCCGCGGGGTGCACGCCATCGCCGTCGACTTCCAGCTGCTGGTGCCCTACCTTCAGGCGCGTCCCGGTTCTCCGCTGGTCCTGCCGTTCCATCTGGAGGCCCGGCTGGAGCTTGACCGGGAACCGGTGCCCAGCGTCTCCCGCGATGTGGCCTGAGCGGCTATGCCCAGGCCGCGCAGTGGACCCTATGCGGGGACAGCGTGCCGTTCCGGTGAGGGCCTGCCGTCAGCAAACCAGCGCGGGAAGGTGACATCGAACAGCTGCTCGCGCGCCAGCTCGGCTCCTCCGCGCAGGGGTTCGCGCTCATCGTTGACGGACAAGGTGATGGTGAGGTCGCGGGTGGCGAGCGGCAGGGACAGCTCGTAGACCCGCTGGCGCACTTCGGCCAGGAATACTTCGCCGGCCGATCCCATGGCCCCGCCGATGACGATGATTCCGGGGTTGAACATGTTCACCAGGGCTGCAATGGTCTCACCCGCTACCCGGGCCGACTTTTGAATCAGTGTGATGGCCAGCGGGTCCCCGGCCTGGGCCGCGAGGGTGATCTCCTCGAGGGTAAGTGTCCCCTTTTTTGCCAGCGGGGCCAGGGAGCTCCGGGTGCCTTCCTTGACAGCCTCTTCCGCGTCCCTGACCAGGGCCCAACCGCTGGCCACCGCTTCGAGACAGCCGATCTTGCCGCAGCGGCATTGGGCATGGGAGTCGGAAACCCGGACATGGCCGATGTCGCCGGCCGCGCCGTTGGCACCGCGGTGGATCCTGCCCTGGGACAGCAGGCCGGCACCGATTCCCGAACCGATCTTGCAGTAGATGAGGTTCGCAAGGGATTCGCGACGCCGGGCGCGCTCACCAAGGGCCAGCAGGTTGACGTCGTTATCCACCCACACCGGTGCGTTGAAGCGGTCCTCGAAGGGCGTGCGGACATCGAATCCATTCCACCCGGGCATGATCGGAGGTGCCACCGGTTGTCCCGTGGCGAAGTCAACCGGGCCGGGGAGGCCCACCACTACACCCCAGACGGGCACTTGATGATCCTTTTTCAGCACGTCGTCAACGAGGGCCATCACGGCGTCAATGGTCTTCTCGGGGCCCTGGGCGATATCCCAGGTGCGGTGCGAGTGTTCCAGGATGTCGCCGTCAAGGGCGGTGACGCCAACCCTTATATGAGCGGCTCCGAGGGCACATATGACGATCCTTCCCTGCTCCGCGCGGAAGCGAAGGGTCCGGGGCGCGCGGCCACCGGAGGAGGCGCCGAATTCTCCATCCCCGAGAAAGCCGATCTCAATGGCCTGGTCCACGCGCTGGCTGACAACGCCCCTGCCCAGCCCGGTGACCTTGCCGATTTCAGGGCGCGTTGTTGCCTCGCCCGTTCGCACCAGGTTGACGATCCTCAGCAGGCTCGTCACTTCATCCGTTTGTGCTCCAAAGCGGAGTGTGGACTCTGTCGTCATGATCACAATTCTCACACATAAGAGGGAACTAAGGTGGGGTTGAACGCGACTATAGCCGGATATTTCCGTACTTATGAATAATATGGACAAAAGAGGGAGGCGACGATGCCTTGGGATATAGGAGTTCTTGGGGCCGGGCCGGGCGTCGCGGCCCTGCATCTGCCGGTGCTGGGGCGCCTGGCGGAGCTGTTCAAGGTGGTGCACATTGCCGATGCGGGAAGTGGGCGCGCCCAGGGCCTGGCCGAAAGGCTTGGTGCCCGGTGGTCAGTGGGGGAGGCGGACCTGCTTGCGGACCCGGCAGTCCACCTGGTGGCCATCTGCAGCCCGCCCGCTGAACATGCCCGCCAAATCCTGGCGGCTGTAGCCGCGGGGAAGCCTGCCATCTTTTGCGAGAAGCCATTGGCCACCAGCAGGGAAGAAGCCGACGAAGTCATCTCTGCCTGCCGGCTCGCGGGAACGGTCCTTCTGGTGGGGACGAACCACCTGTTTGACGCCGCGTGGGGGCGGGCCAGGCATCATCTCGTTGCCCTCGCGGGCCGGGTGCAGGCGATCTCCGTGACGCTGGCGCTTCCGCCGAATGACAGGTACCACCGGCTGGTCGCCGAGGGCGCCCCTTTCCAGGCCGCCCGGCGGGAACGCCTGGACCTCGACAGTCCCGCGGTTGCGGCCGGCGTTCTGCGGCAGCTGCTGACCGGTCTCGCGATCCATGATCTTCCGGCCGTGAGGGACATCGCGCCAGGCATCGACGAGGTTGTTTACGCCAGGGTCGCCCCGCCAGTCGGCTACCTTGTGGGGTATCGGGCCGGCGGAATCCTGGTCCAGTTGGCGCTTACCATGCTTCCGGAAGGACCGGATGCCCTCTGGAGGATGAATATCGCCACCTCCCACGACCGCATCGAGGTGAATTTCCCGCCCGCCTTTGTCCATGCCGGAAGCGCGGCCACCCGAGTGCGAAGCGCGGACGGGCAGTGGACGGAGTACAGGCGGGATCCGGAAGACGGCTATATGGCGCAGTGGCGCCTGCTTGCCTCACTCCTTGAAGGCGGGGTCCCAGTCGAGTACGACGAACTGCTGGCTGACTCGCACTTTGCAATCGACCTGGCCGATGCTGCCGCAGCGAAGGTTCTGGAGGGGGTGCCGCAATGAGTTCAGCAAATCCAGGGCTCGGCATCTTCACCGTGTTGCCTTCCTATCTCGCGGCTGCCGCCGAGCTTGCCGTCAGTGCTGCACTCACCAGAGACGTCAGTGGGGCGGTGGCTGTGGTGCCTGGATCCGGCGATTGGTGGCAGGGCATGCTGGACGCCCGGGCCAGGGGAGCGGCAGCCGTGGTGATTGCGGACCCTGCTGCGCTCCCGCAGAAAGGACCCGGAGCATACCCATGGCCCGGTGACATCCCGGTCATCGTTGAGCGTCCCCGGCTGCGCCCGGATGTGGTTGCCGACGCGGTCCGGGCAGGACGAGGCAGGCCGGCCCGGATCGTCACCGTTGAGTGCGCCGCCCCCGCGGCAGGTCTTGAAGCGGTAATCCGCGACGGCTTGGGCTGGGCGCGGTCACTGGTCCGGGGCCCGTTGACGCTCCAGGTGTGCAGTGCCACGGCGCAAGCCAGGATTGCTCTGCTGGATTCAGGAGGATCCGCGGGCGGGGCAATGCCCGTCACCCTGGGGGCGACGGCGGCAGCGGGCCTTCACGCCGACGGCCTGCTCCAGGTGCTGGCCCTCGGCGAGGTGCGAACCGAAGTCACCGTGGACCAGCAGGCCGGGCTGACGCGGCTGGAGACGTCCACCGAGGACGGGACACTAAGGGCTCCGGAGCGCTATGAATCATCAGCCCGTCTGGCGCTGCGCCGGGCCATCGAGGCGCAGTCTTCGGGTCGGCCCGGAACGGACCTGGATGAGCTGCTCGAGGACATGTCCCTCACGCGCGCCGTGCTTGCTACATAAGGGATGCCCGCCACAGGTGTCTAATTCACGCATTCTTTTGTTGCTTTCAAACTAAAGTGGGGTAGCATGAGTAACGGCGCCGGGGTTCCTTCCAAACCCGTTCTCCGTCGTGATGGTGCGCCGGAGGCACAACACGTCGCGTCGACGGCCCGATCGTTCGGGTAGATCACTATGCCACTTTCACCTTTGAGACTCCGTCTCCTTGTTATCTCCCTGCTCACGGTTTCGTTCCTCGGGGCCCTGGACCACACCGTGGTGTCCACATCCCTGGCCACGGTTGCGGGTGAGCTGGGCGCGCTGAAGCTCATGAGCTGGGTTGTTGTGGGATACACCCTCGCGAGCACAGTGCTGCTGCCGGTGCTCGGCAAACTAGGTGATGTCCTGGGAGCCCGCCGGATCTTCCTCAGTTCGCTGGTAATGTTCCTGGCGGCCTCCCTGGCCTGCGGCTTTTCGCAGGACATGGCATGGCTTATCGCCGCGCGCGTCCTGCAGGGGATGAGCTCCGCGGGCCTGCAGCTGATGTCGCAGACCATCATCGCCAGGGTCACCTCGCAGCGGGAACGTCCGCGCTACATGGCCATCATTGGCGCAGCTTTCCCCATCGCGGTCCTGGTTGGCCCCGTTCTCGGCGGCGCCATCACCGATTACTGGGGCTGGCAGTGGGTTTTCTGGATCAACATCCCGGTGGGCGCTGCAGCCCTGGCCCTTGCCCTGGTTGCCGTTCCCCACCTGGAGCCCGGCCCCATGCCCCGCCACTTCGATGTTGCCGGGGCGGCTGTATTTACCGCTGCACTGGTGGCCCTTGTCCTCGCCGCCACCTGGGCCGCAGAACGCAGCGCGGGCCCCGCCACCGCTGCCGCGCTCGCGGTCAGCATGCTGGGCTTCGTTGCCTTCTACTTTGTTGAGCGCCGCGCACCCGAACCCATCGTCCCCCTGCATTTCTTCGCCAACCGGACCATCGCGGCAGGCACCGCACTCTCGGCGATTATCGGCGTCGGCCTCTTCTCCATCACCGCCTATTTGCCGACCTATGTCCAAATGGCGTACCAGACCACCGCCACCGTGTCCGGGCTCGTGCCCATCGCAACCGTGTTCGGCATGCTGACCAGCAACCTGCTCACCGGATGGCTGGCCAGCAGGACGGGGCGGTACCGGATCTTCCCCATCCTGGGAACATCATTGGGGGCCGCCGGGCTGTTTGTGATGGCGGTGCTGCCCGCCGGGCTTCCGCTGTGGGTTCCCATGATCGTTATGGCCGTTGTCGGGATGGGCACCGGCGCGTTCATGAGCCTGATCGTCACTGTGGTCCAGGGAGCTGCTCCGGCCAGCCAGACCGGCACCATCACCGCGACGATCAACCTGGTGCGGCAGGTGGGGTCAACAGTGGCGACGGCGATTATCGGCGGGGTGATCGGCTTCGGCGTGGCGGCCCTTTTGCCGGCGGGCCTGGACGCTTCCACCCTGACCCCGCAACTGGTCAAAGGGGCCGCCCCGGCAGTCCAGGCCAGCGTGGCTCAGATCTACGCCTCAGTCTTCACACCCATCTTTATTGCCTTGGCGGCCACGTACGCAGTGGGAATAGTCGCGGCGGTCCTGCTTCCGCACGGGCGCCTCTCCGACGAACCCGTTCCCGCCCCCCAAACAACTTCCGAATCCCTTTCGGCCTGATTTCAAAGGAGACATCATGTCCAACCCAACCATCGCCATCGTCGGCAGCGGGCCCATCGGCTCCACCTATGCGAGGGTGCTCCTCGAGCAGGTCCCGAACGCGAAGGTGGTGATGTTCGAAGCCGGCCCGCAGGTGACGGAGGTTCCCGGCGCAAGCGTCCGCAACATTGCCGACCCTGGCGAAAAGGCTCGTGCCCGCGAGATGTCGCAAGGGCCACAGGCCGGCGCCTACCGGGAGTCGCTCGGCATCCCGGCAGCCACAGTCACCGAGGGAATGTTCACCGCCCGCCAGGGCACCCACCTTCTCGACTTCGGCGGCGCGGGCTCCGCCCACGCCTCGAGTTTTCCCGCGGCGGCTGCGGCCACCAACGTCGGCGGCCAGGGTGCGCACTGGACCTGCGCGACGCCGTCGCCCGCCTTCAGTGAAAAAATCCCCTTCATAGCGGACGACGAATGGGACGGGCTGATTGAG
This sequence comes from Arthrobacter sp. I3, assembly GCF_000520575.1. Classification (NCBI taxonomy): domain Bacteria; kingdom Bacillati; phylum Actinomycetota; class Actinomycetes; order Micrococcales; family Micrococcaceae; genus Arthrobacter; species Arthrobacter sp. I3. Next base: position 44,265 of record NZ_KI914909.1, on the reverse strand, counting down.
GACGCGAAGCAGCTGCTGCACGTCCACAGCGCAGCGTTTGCCGACTCCGCCGTTGGTGAGGCCATTCGGACCCTCCTCGATGAAGAGTTCGGCGCGGAGCTGCCGGATGGGTACGGCGTGGGCACCCTTCCGGTTGCCGGGGACCCGCAGCCCGACGGCTCCGTGCGCTGGGCGGGGGCCGACGTCGTCCTCGGCCCGCTGATCGACAAGGACAGTCCGGTCTCGAAGCAGTTCGAACTCCGTGACCTCACCCTGGTCCGCCGCGTGGAACTGGACGGACACCGGGTCACCGGTGTCACCGTCGAGGACCTCCGCACCGGGGAGAAGTCATTCGTGGCAGCGGACATCGTGGTGGTGGCCGCCGATGCCTTCCGCTCCCCGCAGCTCCTCTGGGCATCCGGTGTGCGGCCGCAGGCCCTCGGCCACTACCTGACCGAGCATCCCGTGGTCATCTCCACGGTGGCGCTGGACGCCGAAAGGATGGGGCGGTACGCCACCGAAGAGGACCTTAAGGCCGAGCTGGCCCGGCGCGCACTGAACCCGGCAGACCCCGTCGCGGCTGTCAACCGCATCCCGTTCTCGGAGCCGGAACACCCCTTCTCCGTCCAGGTCATGTACACCGAGACCACGCCGTTCCCGATGGAGCCGGGAACCCCCTACTCCGAGAACCGCTGGGGCTACGTCAACATGGGCTACGGCATGCGCAAGCACCCGCGCTACGAGGATGCCGTCACGTTCGACGACAATGAGCCGGACTACCGGGGATTCCCCAACATGAGAATCGAGTACGCGCTCACAGAACGGGAAAACGCGGAAATCGCCGAAGCAACCGAGCGGCTGCGGCGTGCCGGTAAGGCCCTTGGCGCCTTCGTGGCCGAGCCCAGGCTCATGCCGAACGGCTCGAGCCTGCACTACCAGGGCACCATGCGCATGGGTGAAACCGACGACGGCACCTCGGTGGCGGATCCGTGGTCACGGGTGTGGGGCTACAACAACCTGGTGGTGGGAGGAAATGCGCTCATTCCGACGGCAACTGCCATGAATCCCACGCTGATGAGCGTGGCCATCGCTGTCCGCGGCGCCCGGAAGGTTGCTGAGGAGCTTAGTTCGCAGAGTGCCTAGGTCAACTGTTCGTAGGGGCGCAGACGCCCGCCAGCTGTGGCTGGGCTGACGCCGAGGCACGGATAACCTGTGGGTATGAAGAACCTGGACCTCAACCTGCTGCCCCAGCTGCAGGTCCTGCTGGAACTGCGGAACATCTCCCGGGCAGCCGAGAGGCTCCAGCTCAGCCAGCCGGCCACCAGCGCCGCAATGGCCAGGCTCCGGCGCCATTTCGACGACGAACTCCTGGTGCGGAACGGCCGCACCTATGACCTCACGCCCTTCGCACAGTCCCTGGTCCCGCTGGTTGATGAAGCCATGCTTCACATCCAGCGGGCCACGCGCGTGCGGTCCGGCTTCGACGCCGCCACGAGCGAGCGGGAGTTCATTATCGCCGCCTCGGACTACGCGGCGGCCCTGATCGTGGGGCCGCTGCGGGGGATCCTGCGCGAGGAGGCCCCCGGAGTGTCGGTGGATTTCGTTCCCACCGCCAAGTCCGGGATCCAGGGCCAGATGGCCGACTACTCAAAAATCGACCTGCTCGTCGGGCCCACGGGGTACCAGATGCAGGGAGCCAGCAAGCAGCTGTTCCGGGACAGCTTTGTTGCTGTGTCTGACACCGGAAATCCCCTGCTCCAGCAGCCCCGGCTCACTGTGGAGGACCTGGCCACCGTTCCCCACGCCGTCGGCTATTTCGGTGAGGGGATCAGCACCCCGGCGGACAAGCTGTTCGAATCGCGAGGTATTCAGCGCCGCGTGGCGGCTGTGGTGGCCGGGTTCCTGTCCCTGCCGCTCCTGGTGGAAGGGACAGACCTCGTGGCGCTCGTCCCCGGGATGCTGGCAGCACGGGCCCAGCGCGGCGCGGATATCGTTGTGCTGGCGTTCTCCGAAGACGCTGAAGCGTCCCTCGTGGAAGCGATGTACTGGCACCCGTCCCAGGCGGAGGACCCCGCCAGCGTCTGGCTGCGTTCCGTGGTCCAGCGGGCCTGTTCGCGGCTGCACGAACTTTTCCCCATCACCGCCCACCCGGTAACTATCCACGCGGCAGATACCACCTAGAACCAAAGCGCCGTTCCCCATCCGGACCATCCCTGCGAAAGTCGAAGAAACGCACTTCGAAAGGGATCCCCCATGCCTGTCTCCAGCCAGCGCCTGGCCGGCAAAACCGCCGTCATCACCGGAACGGCCAGCGGCCAAGGCAGGGCGGCGGCGCTCGCCTTCGCCGAGGCGGGCGCCGTGGTGGTGGGCTGTGACATGGACGACGACGGCGCCGCGGCCACCGTCCGCCAGGTCACCGCAGCCGGGGGGCGGATGAGCGGCAGCCGGGTCGACCTCACGGACGAGGCCGCTGTGGCGGCATGGGCGCAGGACGTAGCCGCAAACCACGGCCAGGTGCACATCCTGTATGCCAACGCGGCGGTCACCCGCTTCGCCCCGGTGGAGCAGCTCACGTTTGCCGACTGGAAGTGGAATGTCGAACACGAGATGGACGTGGTGTTCCTGCCGGTCAAATACTTCTGGCCACAACTGATCCAGGTGCGGGACGCCGCCATCGTGCTGGTGGGATCCACGGCAGGAGTTACCGGTTCCATGACCAACGGCCGGCTGGCCCACACCGCCACGAAAGGGGCCGTGGTGGCCATGACCAGGCAGCTCGCGGCCGAAGGGGCTCCGCATGGACTCCGCGTCAATACTGTCAGCCCCGGAATGATCCGCACCGCCGCCACCGAGGGCAACCTCCTGGCCGCCGACCACCCCATGCGGTCCATCGCCGGCAGCATCCCGCTGGGCCGGATCGGCACGCCGGAAGAAGTGGCCAAATGCGCGCTGTTCCTGGCCTCCGACGAAGCGTCATACGTGACGGGCGCCAACCTGATGGTCGACGGCGGCTGGTCGGCCGTGCTGCCGGGCTAGTTGAAATCGTGCACCGCGTCAGCGCATGGCGTCGGAGACAGACTTCGCTCCGCCGTGGCCCGACTGGCCGCCGTCCACCGGGATCTCGGCACCGGTCACGAAGGACGAGAGCGGGCTGAGGAGGAACAGCACGACGCCGGCCACTTCCTCCACGCTTCCAGTGCGCCCCAGCGGGGTCTCGGCCATGGTCGCCTGCCTGAATTCGGGCTTAGCGCTCGCCGTCATGGGCGTTTCGATGAAGCCCGGATGGACAGTATTAACCCTTATCCCCCGGGGGCCGAGTTCCATGGCGGCTACCTGGGAAAGGCCCCGCAGTGCCCACTTGCTGGCGGTGTAGGCCACGGGATAGTGCGCGGTCAGGCCCGCGACGGAACCGACATTGACGATGGATGCGGCACTGCCCATCAGCGGTGCGAGGGCCTGGATCCCCAGCAGGCTTCCGGCAACATTGACTTCATAGACGCGCTGCAGGTCAGCCACGGAGGCATCCAGCAACCGGCTCCGCTGGGTGATGCCTGCATTGTTGACCAACCCGTCCACCTGCCACCCCTTGGTCTGAATCCAGTGCGCGAGATCGGACCAGCCCGAGGCATCGCTGACGTCCAGTTGGCGGTACACCAGCGAACCGGCCGAAGACGATGACACGGCGGCCAGCCCGGCTGGCATGTCCACTGCGAGGTCTGTGGCAACGACGCGGGCCCCGGCCTCCACCAGCATGCGAGCCTCGGCAGCGCCCTGGCCCTGGCCAGCGCCGGTGACCACCACGGTCCGGCCATCGAGCTGAAGGGAGACCACCCTACGTCCCGGAAGGAACCGTAGAGGCCACCCGGTTGCGCGGACGCTGCCGGGCACGCACGCGGGTCCCGGCGTTGCGGCGTTCACCAACCGTATTCACGATTGTCCCGATGCCTTCCACCGTCATGCGGACCACGTCTCCCGTCTTCAGCGGCGGGGGAGTCTTCGCGCCGTTCCGTCCCCAGAGCTCCGCGAGGCAACCGCTGCCGCAGGTGCCGGAGCCCAGCACATCGCCGGGCCGGACCACGGAGTCCTGCGAGGCGTAGGCGACGAGCTCGGCGAACGGCCAGCCCATATTGGACAGCAGGTCCTGGCCGATGGCTTTCCCGTTGACTTCCACGGCCATGGAGATCGGCAGGAACCCCTCGGCGTCGTGCAGGTCCTCGAACTCATCCGCGGTGACAATCCAGGGCCCCAGGGTATTGGCGAAGTCTTTGCCCTTGCACGGCCCCAGGCTGACTCTCATCTCCCGGCGCTGCAGGTCCCGCGCCGACCAGTCGTTGAGGACGGTGTAGCCGAAAATGTGCCGGTGTGCCTCCGCTGCAGTCAGGTTCCGGCCGTCGCTTCCGGGGACGCGCCCGACGACGGCGGCTACCTCGGTCTCGAAGTCCAGGTCCTCGCAGCCCGCCGGAATAACAATCACCTCGCCGGTGCCGGTCACCGTATGCGGGTTGGTGAAGTAAAAGGTGGGCGCCTCGTACCATTCGGGCACCACGCCGGCCACGCCGTCGATGCTTTTCCGCACGCCTTCGACGTGTTCCTCGAACGCGACAAAATCCCGGATGGTGGCGGGCGCCAGTGGGGCGAGCAGCTGCACGTCCACCAACGGAACGGCCGGGCCAGACCCGATGATCCGCCGGGCCAAACCCAGCGTCTCTTCGAGCCCGGCATCCAAAAGGGTCTGGACACTCTGGCCTGCGGGCAGGGCGTAGCAGTTACCGCCGTCGACGAAGCCGGACTGCGTCCCGCCGTCGTGGTTCCAGCGAGCAATCTTGACCATGAAAATTCTTCCTTAGGCTGTGCGGCGGGCAGTGAGGATGGAGGCGGGCGTGATGCCCAGGGCGGCGGCGTTGCCGGCCAGCACCCTGGCTTCGTCCTCCACCGGAAGCCGCGCCTCGATGACCTCGGCCACGGGGCGGTCGGAGCCCATGTCGAACGGGTAGTCGGAACCGACCAGCACCTGCCCCGGGCCAGCGGCGGCCACGAGCGCCCGCAGTTCAGCCGGGTTGTGGACCAGGGAGTCGAAGAACAGCTTCTTCACATACGACGACGGCGGCTGGGCGCAGCCGTGTGCCTCCGGCCGGACCCGCCAGGCGTGATCGGAGCGGCCAAGGCTGGTGGGCAGGTAGCCGCCGCCGTGCGCGGCCAGAACCCTCAGGTCCGGGTGCCGGTCCAGGACACCGCTGAAGATCAGGTGGGACAGGGCCACCGCATTTTCCGCGGGCTGGGAGACGGTGTTGGCGAGGTAGAAGCGGTCCAGCCGCTCGTCCAGCGAGCATCCGAAGGGGTGCAGGAAGACCAGGGCACCAAGCTCCTCGGCCCGGCTCCAGAACGGTTCCAGCCTGGGGTCGGAGAGCTCAACGGTGCTGCGCTCCGGGTCGGTGGGGGTGGCGGCGAACGAGCCAATTTCCACGCCGAGCAACCCGCACTCCAGCATGGCGTGATCCAGGGCTTCGACCATCAAGGAAGGGTGCTGCAGCGGGACCAGGCCCAGGCCGTTCAGCCGTTCCGGGGCGCGGTCCACGAACTCCCGCACCGCCTGGTTGGCGGCCTTGGCAACCTGCAGGGCCAGTTCTTCCGCGGCGAAATAGTAGAAGTGCGACGGCGACGGCGAGACGAGCTGCACGTCCACGCCTTGGGCGTCCATGTCCGCAAGACGGCGGTCCAGGTCCGTCAGTTGCGGCCAGCGCTCCTTGATCATTTTTCCCGAAGCGGCCATCGACTCTGGTCCGTTGCGCCGGACTTCCAGGGCCTGTTGAGCGCCGAAGCCCTCGGGATCAGCTTCGGCCACTAATTGCTGCAGGGCCGGAAGCAGGATGTGGGCGTGGACGTCCACGGTGGGTTTTTCAGCAGGGCTGGTGCTCATGCGGGCTCACTGACCAAGCTGGAGACTGAATGCATGAGGCCCGGCACGTTGGCGTCCCGGACGCCGTCGAGCATCCACTGGCCCAGCTGGACGGAGGCGTCGACCACTGCTTTTGCCCGGTCCAGTCGGCGGTCGGTGAACTCTTTCCAGAGTGTCTCGGTGATGTCGTCGGCGCCGATCAGGAGATCGGCCAGCACGGCTGCGTCTTCCATTGCCATGGCAGCACCTTGCGCGATGGTTGGCGGGCAGCTGTGGGCGGCGTCGCCGATGATGACGGTGCGGCCGCGGTTCCACGGCCCGTCCACCAGGTGGGTAGTGAACCACGTGTAGTTGATGCGGGCGCTCTGGTCCAGGTTGGCGCGGATCTCGTTCCATGGGCCGCCGTAGGCAGCGGCGAGGTCGGCCATAATGCGGGGGCCGTCCTCGTGTTTGCGCTCCTGGGCCCTTTCCACAAGGTAGGCGTAGATGGTGTCAGGGCCGGTGGGGCAGTAGCCGGCGATAAAGCAAGGCCCGCCGTACGTCAGGTCGGTGCGGACCACGTCCTGCGGCCGTTCCACGAACGCGCGCCAGATGCCCATGCCCGTGGACCGGGGTTCACTATCGATGCCGATGGCCTTGCGGACAGCTGAGTGCAGGCCGTCGGCGCCGATCAGGAGGTCGTAGCGGGCGGTGCCGCCGTCGGCGGTGCTCACGGTGACGGAGCCGCCGTCGTCTGTTATTTCGGTGACCGTCTTGCCGTAGCTGATCCGTGCGCCTGCCTGCCCGGCACGCTCGCGGAGGATGGCGGTGAGGTCGGGGCGGTACATGCCCAGTGTGGCTGGGAGGTCGTCGCCGCCGGTCCGCATGTCATCCAGCACGGCGATGACGGTGCCGGCGGGGTCCGGGGCGCGCAGGCCGAGGGTGCTGAACGCGTAGCCCTTCGCCTCGATTTGCTCCCAGACGCCCAGCTGGCGGAGGACCCGCAGGGCGTTCCCCTGCAATGTGATTCCAGAGCCAAGGGTTTGCGGGGCATCGGCCTTCTCCAGGATTTCAACCTGGATTCCCGCGTCGGCCAGCAGGATGGCGGCGGTCAGTCCCGCGGCTCCCGCCCCGACGATTCCGACGTTCTGTACTGCTGCCATCGCTGACTCCTTTGTATTGACGGCGTGACTGATGATGGTTGTGGTGCTGTTGTACTGAAAGCTACCGGAGGGCGATCGGGTTGACGGGCGATCCGACGGCGCCGGTAATGGGCAGGGGCGCCGCGGTGAGCAGGAAGTCGTACCTGCCGTCTGCCGCGCAAGCCTCCGCGAGGCCGTCCGGATCCCACATTTCGCCGAGGAACAGCCCGAGGTTGGGGATGGCGATCTGGTGGAGGGGCTGGAAGGCGCCGTCGAACTCGTTGGGCCGGACCTCGAAACCCCAGGTGTCCGTGGCGATCCCCGCGATTTCACTGCGGTGAAGCCAGGGTGCGGTGCTGAAGGACAGCCCCGGGGCCGAGCCGCCGGCGTAGTCGCCCCAGCCGTCGCGGCGCACCCGGGTGTGCTGTCCGGTGCGGATCACCAGGATGTCGCCCCGGCCAACCTTTGAGCTGGGGCCCTGCAGGTCGATGGTCCGCTGGAGGTGTTCGGGGGTGATGGCGAAACCGTCCGGCAGCTCGCCGTCGTTCCTTCCCAGTTCGGGTCCGAGCGCGCGGCCGACGTCCAGCAGGACGCCGCGGGTGACGATCTTGGCCGCGGCGGTTTCGATGCCGGTGACCAGGTCGCCTTCGGAGGTGACCACGTCCCCTGCGGCGCGGCCGTTCCAGGCCTTGCCCTGGTCGAAGATGTGGCCGAGGCCGTCCCACTGGGTGGAGCACTGCAGCGGCATGGCAATGACGTCGTCCGCGCCGCCGAAGCCGTGCGGGAAGCCCTGGTTGCCGCGTTCGGCGTCCACGCCGGTGTCGGTCATGGTGTGGACAGGGTTGGTGCGTCGCCGCCAGCCTTTCTGCGGCCCGTTGGTGTCGAACGGCTGGGACAGCGAGAAGGCCTCGCCCGTCTTTACCAGGGCTGCTGCTTCAATGCGCTTGTCCGCGTCGATGAAGTTCAGGGTCCCAAGGACGTCGTCCTGGCCCCAGCGGCCCCAGTTGTTGTGGGATTCGGCCATGGCGCGGATGCTGCCGAGCGGATCGTCACGCCGGATGACCGGGGAATCGGTGGCTGATTCCCCGGTGCCGGTGGTGGTTGGTGCTGTGTCCTGGCTGGTCACTGCTGGCTGCCTTCAGTGACAACTTCGTCCTTGCAGTGGATGAGCTGGGTGCCCAGGCCCGTAATAGTGCCCTCCATGACGTCGCCGTCCCGGAGCAGCCTTCCCCAGTGCTGGCCGTTGCCGGCGGGGCTTCCGGTCAGCACCAGGTCTCCCGGGCGCAGGGGCATGATCTGGGAGGCCTCGCTGATCAGCTTGGCGACACCGAAGATCATGTCTGAGGTGGACTCGTCCTGCATGGCCTTGCCGTTGAGCTTCAGCGTGACCTGGACGTCCTGCGGGTCGCCGAAGAACTTGGCGGGTACCAGCAGCGGTCCGGTGGGCAGGAAGCCGGGGGCGTTCTTGGCGCGGTACCAGTCCGAGCCGATCGCCGGCATGTCCTTGCGGAACACGTACTCACGGGTTGTGATGTCGTTGACCATGGTGTAGCCGAAGACGTAGTCCAGGGCTTCCTCGGGGGTGACCCGGAACGCCGTCCTGCCGATCACCGCGGCCAGTTCAAGTTCCCAGTCGTGGGACTTGGAGTAGGCAGGCAGGGTGAGGTCGTCCGTGGCGGACGCGATCGCCGTCGGGAGCCCGATGAAGAAGTACGGCGTTCCCTGGCCCGCGCGCTTGTCCATCATCGCGGCGGTCCGGTCCCGGACTTCGTCCTCGTCCTCGCCGGGTTCGCGGTGGGCTGCGGCAAGGTCGATGACGTGCTTGCGGTAGTTGGCGCCGGTCTGAAGGACCTGGACAGGCTCTACCGGGGCGAGGACCTCGATGTCGGCCATCGCCAGGCCGGTGTCCTCGCCGGCCGATGCGGCGATGGCGTCCAGCTGGCTCTCGGTGGTGTCCCAGTGCTCGATCAGGGCGTTGATCTCCCCATCCAGCGGCAGGACGCGGTCGCCGACCAGCAGGCCCGCGCGGGCCTTGCTGTCACCGGTCTCCTGGAACCGGATGAGTGCATATTGTGTTTCGGCCATGGTGTCCTAGCCCCGTCCCTGCTTGGCGTAGGGGTTCAGGAGGGCTTCCTTCATTTCGGGGGAGGCGCCTTCTTCGGTGGCGGTGAAGCCTTCCGCGGGAGGGAAGGATTCGGTCATGGAATGCGGCATGGCGCCGTTTTTGTAGAAGTTGTTGGATCCTTCGGAGGGCTTCCAGGTGTTGGCTTCCCAGTCCGGGACGTAGTTGCGGTATCCGCCAGAGTTGAGCTCGACGCGCAGGCCTGACGGGTCGCGGAAGTAGAGGAAGTTTTGCTCGCCCACGCCGTGGATGGAGGGGCCGTATTCCATGGCGGTGCCGTTTTCCATCATGACATCCGCGGTGCGCAGCAGGTCTTCGGTGGCGTCCACCCAGAAGGCGATGTGGTTGACGCGTCCCGCGCGGCTGGAGGTGTCCAGGACCACGCCCAGGTCGTGGGACTTTTCGTTGGTCGTGAGAACGGAGAAGACGGTGATGGGTGCCTCGTCCAGGTCCACGAAGGCCATGACGCGGAAGCCCAGCGCCTCGTTGTACCACTTGGCAAAGCCTCGGACATCGGAGGAGGCCACGGTGACGTGGTCCAGGAAGCGGGGCGCTGCGGCGTGGCTGCTGCGGCGCTCCGGCCGGTCCGGGTAGGTGGATTCAAAACCGGGCTCAGCCACGAACTTCTCAACGTCGAAGAAGAGGCGCATGGGGTGGCCATAGGGGCCCGTGAATTCGTAGGCCTTGCCGTAGCCGTGGCCGCCGGCGGTCCAGCTGCCCTGGACGCCGGTTGCTTCGACGCGCTGGGCTGCGGCTTCCAGGGCGGCCTGGGAGTTGGCGCGCCAGGCCATCCGGCCCAGGGAAGCTTCCGGACCTTCGGTGAGGACCAGGCTGTAGCGGTAGTAGTCACCCCAGCAGCGCAGGTAGACGTTGCCGTCCACCCGGTCGACGATGCGCATGCCGAACTTTTCCTCGTAGAACCGTGCCGAGGCTTCGACGTCGGGGGTGGTGATCTCGAGGTGGGCAAGATGGGAGAGGGGAGTTTCCACGTTGAATTCCTTCTAAGTACTGATTGCCGTGAGTGGGGTCGCTGCAGGTCTAGTAACCAGACTGAGGCAAAAGAAGTATTCGGTGAAGGGGCGTTTTCTGATGCCACCTATTTGTATGGCAGATACCTGGCCTGAGTGCAGGCCCAACGTAACGAGCTGTCCGATCAGCGTCCGGCCACCGTGCAGCCGAAGGAAAGGAACGACGATGTTCACCCTGCAAATTAGCTATCCGGTCCGGATTCCGATGCCTTTAAGAACGTCTTTGACAGCGATCCCGCAGGCCGCGCTGACAGGTTCCTATCGGTCCTTGATCCCTATCATCGCCATTACGGTGCGGGCTGCTCGGCCGATCCCGAATCCGAGGACACCTCGGGCTGCGGGGTCGGTTCGGTTGCGGGGGCGGGCTCCGGGCCCTGGCCGGTTTCGGGGGCGACGTCCGCTGGCGTGCTGTCGCTTGGTGCGCCGGCTCCCGGCACTGCGGTTCCGGTCGAGCCGCTGTCCGCGCCACTGGGGCTACCGTCCGTGGTCAGGCCATCTACTTTGTTGGCGCCTTCCTCGACCTTCGCAGGCACTTGCTCAACTTGCCCAGGTCCTTCCTTCACGTCCTTGGTGGATGCGTCCGTTTTGTCCGGGGCGGTCGGAGTGCCGCTCAGTGCTGTGCCCAGCGTCGTCGTGGGTCCGGTCGCACCGCCCTCGATGCTCGACGCCGACGAGACAAGGCTGGAGATGGGCTTGTTGGTTCCGAATTCGACCGCAGTGACACCGACCATCGCGATAACGAATGCGGCAGCGCTGACCGCCCCGACTTTGATCCAGGTCTTCGGTGTGAACTGCCTCCTCAGCCGTTTGGCTCGAGGTTCGTCGCTCTCGGCCGGAGCGCTGGCGGCCAGTACTTCGCCGTCGTCAGCGGGCAGTCCGCCCCTGCGTCGCTTTGGGATTTTCGTCAATGCCACGTTGGCGGCCGAACTGAGTGTTCGGGCATAGAGGGCGGCGCCCACCGTGGCAACGATAGAACCGAGTGCGGCGCCGATAAGGGTCCCGGCTACGCCTAGAAAGGACCCCACCAAAGCAGAGGTCACCGCGGCCAACGCCGAGCCAATAGTCTGGGCGCCACTTAGCCCGAGGAGCTGTTTCGGCTTGTCTTCGATAGCGGAGTCTGCAGGCATCTTCAAACACATTTCAGTCAGATAATGTTACGAACAGATAACTTTACCTGCCCGCGACTGGCTCCCGGCTGTCGCCGTAATAATTTGAGACGCTTCTCACGGTAGTTTTTCGGCGCCATCCATGCCTCCGACGGCGGCTGGCCCGCGCTGTCCAGCACCTCACCAAAACGGAAGCGGACGACGGCGGGAGGCC
>NZ_KI914909.1:24923-32699 GCF_000520575.1 Arthrobacter sp. I3 | reverse complement strand
CCGTCGTCCGGTAAACGATCAGATCTCGGCCGCAGCCCGTCGGGCCCGGGCGGCTCGCACGAGCCCGCTGGACACGGCCGCTCCCACGAGGGCGAGGGCCGCGAGCACGAGGAACACGATGTGGTAACCGGCGGCTCCCGGATTTGCGTCGAGGATTGTCCCGTAGACGATGAAAGCGAACATCCCTGGTGCATAGCCGACCAGGCATGCGATTCCGAAAGCCGTGCCGCTGGTCTCCTCCGGAATCCCGACCTCGTCCATCGGCGCCCAGAACACACCCCGCATGGTGAAGACGATAAGCGAGAACAGCAGGGTCACGATCATCGCCGGGATCTGGCTGCCCGGATCGGCCGGGAGGAGCAGCAGCACCGCCACCACCGGGATCAGGCACAGGAACGCCAGCCGGATGTACCGGCTCGCACCCTTGACCACCTTGTCCGCGAGGACTCCGCCGATCGGGCCACCGATGATTTTCAGGCCGTACTGGTTGATGATGCCGTAGGCGCCGACCAGCGCGACAGGCAGACCGTACACGTAGGTCAAATACGGGATGAAATAAGTGAGGCCGCAGTAAACGACGTACACCATGAACACGGTGAAGCTCACCCACCACAGCTGCGGCTGCTTCGCGGCACGCCAGATTTCGCCGAGGCCGGCCTTCTGCTTCTTCGCCACGGGCTGCTGGCTCGCCGGCTCGCTTGTCTGATTGCGAAGCAGCAGGAACAACAGCACGCCGACGACGACGTCAATGATGGCGTAGAAGGCAATGGCCGCACGGAATCCGCCGGTACCCGAACCGAGCAGGACGAAAATTCCCAGCGCGGAGAACGCCACAGCAGTGTCGACGACACCGCGACCGCCCTCGAGCAGGCCGAAGAGCCGCCCCTGTTCCTTCGGGCCGCCAAGCTGACGGATGCTCTTCAGCAACGCGGGCCAGACCAGGCAGTCCGAGCACACGGCGAGCAGCGCGAACAGGAGCAGGAGTGTGCTGAAGCCGGGGAACGTGCTGAGGAACAGGCCCAGCGCTCCGGTGCCCACGAGTCCGAGCGGGATGAGGATCCGCGTGGAGAAGCGATCGGCGAGGTAGCCGCCGACGATGAAGAGCGCCGTCGCGACCATCGAGTTGACGCTCAGGAGGGTGCCGATCTCAGTGTGGCTGAGGCCCATTGCCTCCTGCATGGGGACGTAGAACGCGTCCTTGAGGTTGGCGAGCTTGTAGATGGTGCCGCCCGCCATGACGAGCAGAGCGAAGCGGATCCACTTGCTCCAGTCGACGCGGTTCGTGGACTTCCCGGGGGTCTGAGTCAATGTGGTCATCGTGCACCTGCCAGGGAGTTCGTTGTGTCGAGCTGTGCGACGGCGATGTCGCGCAGCGAGGCGAGCAGCTTCTTCACATGGGCCACCTGGTGGTCGGCCCAGCCGGGTTCTGCAGCGAGCAGTTCATCCCGGGTCCATCCGGGCGGGATGCCGGTAGTGCTCAGATCGCGGTACGGGATGAAAGGGTCCGCGCCTTCGCCGGCGTGGCGGAAGGCGGGAGCGTAGTAAAGATTTTCCTGTTCGAGGGCCAGGGCGATGACCTGGGGCTCGTCCTCGCCGAGCATCAGGAGCTCGAAGAGCATCCGCGCACCGGGCAAGTCGTCCTCAGGGCTTCCCTGCAGCACACCGCGGTGACCGTATCCGTCCCCCTCGGGGAGAACATGGACCCCTTTCAGGTGCACCTGCAGGATGTGCGGCGCGAGCGCGGAGAGGGCATCCATGGGACGCTCGCAGGCATTGATCATGTTCCCGAAATCGAACATGGCGTGCAGGCGCGGATGGGAGACCCGGCGCAGCAACTCGGCGATCTCGGTGGAGCGCAGTTCCTCGTGCTGCTCGAAGGAGAAGTGCAGATCGTGCGCGTCTGCGAGCACGGCGAGCCGGCGCAGGTCCTGCTCGATCAGTGTCATCACCTGCGAGAGCGTGCCCTCGAAGCGCGAGTAGACGCGGATGTGCCGGACGCCGAGGACCCCCCCGATCCGGACTACCTCGTCCACGTCCGCGCGCAGGGTGGTGCTGATTTCGAGGTGGATCCCCAGACCCAGGTGGCGCGCGCGGTCGGCGAACTCGCGAAGCCTGTTCTCGCTCATCCGGCCCAGGCTCCGCTCCTCGCCGTCGAGGAGGTGGATGCAGGCGCCGGCCAGGCCGTGCCGATGCGCGAAGTCGAGCACATCATCGGGCCCGTACCCGCCGTAGGTCAGGTTGCCAAGGAGGGCGTAGGCGTGGGCGAACAGAGGGGCGCGGTCGATCCGTTCGATCAGGGTCCGGGCCAGCTCGTCGGTCAGGCGGGGCAGGGACTCGATCTCCTCTTGGTTGAGGCGGGATCTTAGGAGCGCCTGAAATTGGGCATCGGCAGGGGGCATCGTTGGCTCCTCGGGAGGCGGGTCAGGGGTGGTGGCGAATGTCACTCATCATTTGTACGCCGGTAATGGATCGCAAAAAAGGTCCATTAAGGCCACAGTTGTTAAGTCCATTCAGGAACCTGGGGCGATGCGCTCCCATCGGTTCCACGCGGCGGCCATCCTGCCGACAGCCTGCGGCATGTGCTCCTCCGCGGTGCCTGCGAACCCGATCAGCAGCGCCGGGGGGAGCTGCCGGGTGAGCCGGTACTCGCCGAGGGGGTAGGTGTACACCCGGCCCGCGGCCAGTCCCCTGGCTACCTCGATATCGTCGACCGGTTCACGGAGCCAACCCATGACGTGCAGGCCGGCGTCTACCGGGGCGGCTTCAATCCTGTGGCTCAACCGGTGATCGATCGCTTCGAGCAAGGCGTCCTGCCGTGCCGCGTAGAGACGCCGGGTGCGGCGAAGGTGGGCGTGCAGATGCCCTTCCGACAGGAAGTCCGTGAGGGCCATCTGGAGCACCATCGCGGGCGGGCGCCCAATGACCGATGATGCGGATGCGAACGGCTTCACCAGGTCCTCCGGCAGCACGCAGTATCCGAGGCGGATCGACGGCGCGAGCACCTTGCTGAAGGAGCCCACAGTGATCACCTGCCTGCTCAAATCGAGCCCGAACAGGGTTGGGAGGAATTTCCCGCGGTAGCGCAGCTCGCTGTCGCAGTCGTCCTCGACGATCCAGCTCCCGTTTCGTTGCGCCCACGCGATCCACTCCGCCCTTCGCGCCGGGCTCATCGCAATGCCGAGCGGATGCTGCCGCGCGGGGGTCAGGCAGGCCAGGCGTGCCGGAGCCGCGTCGTCGTCCGGGAGGACTGCTCCCTCGTCGTCGACGGGGACGCCTCGGACAGGACAGCCCTGGGACTGGAAGGCGAGCCGTCCGGAGATGTGCCCCGGGTCCTCGACGACGACGGGGTCGCCGGCGTCGAGCAGCAGAACCGCCAGCACGTTGAAGGCCTGCTGCGCACCGGAGGTGACGACCACCTGGTCCGCCGTGCACCCCAAAGCTCTCACGTCGTTGACATATTCCGCGATCGCTTCCCGCAGTGGGCGGTAGCCGTGGGGATCGCTGTACCCGATCGCAAGCGGATCGGTGCGCCCGGCATGGCGTCCCAACAGGCGCTTCCAGGTCGCCGCGGGGAAAGCCGAGGACGCAACCTGGCTGGCAACGAACGATTCGGTCTCTGCCGGCGCCCACGTGTGCGGCGCCTCGCTGAACAGGTCGGTGCCCCGCGAAGAGGTGGCGGCTCCGCGTTCAGACAGCGGCGGCCGGGACATCGGCCGCTGCGGGGCGGCATCGCTCCACAGGGTGTCGACGTACGTGCCGTCACCCGCACGTGAGCGCAGGAAGCCCTCAGCAGTGAGTTGCTCGAACGCAGACATTACAGTGATCCGCGATACTCCCAGCTCGGTGACGAGCGTGCGGGTCGAGGGCAAGCGGGTTCCGCTCGGCATTGAACCCGTCAGGATCTGGGTGCGCAACTGCGCATACAGCTGCTGGTGCAAAGGCTCAGCCGCTGCGCGGTCGAGCTCAAGTCCGGCCAGCAGTCGGCCACCAGCGCTCTTCATCCCGCGAACCGCGGAGCTGATTTCACCATGGCCCCATTTTACGGGCCCGCAAGCGGACGACGCCGGGAAGTCCCGCCGTCGTCCGCTCACCTTAGCGGGCAGACAGGTGAAGCACGCCGGCCGGACCGGATATGCATGCCGCACGACGGTCAGGCTCCGGGTCCCCCGTCAATGGTCAGGATCGTTCCGTTGGTGTACCCGGACCGCGGGGACGCGAGGAACGCGACTGCACTGGCGATTTCCTCCGGGGTTGCGGAGCGTCCGTAGGGCAGGGCCGAGTTGAGTTCCGCCCAGCGGTCCTCGTCGCCGAATTCTGCCTTGGCCGTAGCCCTGAGCATCGTTTCATTCCGGGACGTGGAAACCGGGCCGGGATTAATCCCCACCACACGCATGTTGTCCGCGACGGCCGACTTTCCCAGCGCGCGGGTAAAGGCCATGAGGGCGGCATTGCCCGTGGCGCCGGCAATGTAGTCCGGCCGGAAGACCTCCCCGCCGGCGCCGATGATGTTGACGATTACTCCTTGCCGTTCCTTGAGGTTCGAATACAAGGACCGGGTCAGGTTGATATAGCCGAAGACTTTCAGATCCCAGGCTTCCCTCCATTGGCGGTCGTCAATCTGCTGAAGCGTTCCCGGGGGAATGGCTCCGGCATTGTTCACGAGCACATCGAGGTCTCCCACGCTGGAGCCCACCCGTTGCAGATCAGCATCTGAAGACAGATCGGCAGCCATGAAGTTCACGGACACGCCGTGGTGCGTGCGGATGGTGCCGGCGAGGTCCTCCAAACGCGCAGCATCGCGGCTGACCAGGACGAGATTGCAGCCTTCCGCGGCCAGTAGCAGTGCCGTTTCCCTTCCGATGCCCTGCGAGGCGCCGGTGATGAGAACTGTCTTTTCCCGCAGGCCAAGATCCATCAGGCAACCGGAATGTATTCAGCTGGTTTGAGGTCCGAACGGTTCTGGGCCTGGGCCGCGTGACGGCCGGCCAGCCGTCCGGAGACCATCGCCCAGCCGATGTGCAGGCCGTGGTTGAGCAACTGCAGGCCGCCCTGACCGGTGGATCCCGCGGCCCACAGTCCCGGGATGGCCTCGCCGTCTGCTGTTGTTACGCGCAGTTCGGTGTCAACGGCCAGGCCGCCATCCGCAAGGGTGATGAAGGCGTTCATCGGGCCGAGCGCATAGAACGGACCCTCGCTGACCCCGCCGCCGAGGCGCTGCCGGTCGAATTGACTGTCGGTTCCGGTGGCGACGTCCGCGTTCCACTCATCGATGGTCGATCGCAGGACAACGGGATCCAGACCGGTACTCTGGGCGAGCTCTTCGATGGTGTCGGCCCCGTGGTAGACGTCCGGGCGGTACCGCCTGTAGTCCTCCACATAGGCGTAGGCCACGCCCGGGAAGGTGGAAACAGGGTTCGGCCAGGCAGAGAACTTCCTTGCCACCCGGTGGTCGAAGACCATGAAGGCGGTGTTTTTCTCGTCGACGGCCGCGGCGCGGGCCATCAGTTTGTCGGAGTCCTCATTCGCGATCCGTTTCCCGGCATGTCCCACCAGGATGGCCCCCGCCTGGTACATCGTATTGTTCGGGCCCACCCAGCTGGTCAGGGCGCCGCGGATGACGAACGCCAGCAGGTTTTTAGGCAGCCGCTCCACAATGAGTCGCATGGCCTTGGACAGCAGCGGGTGCGAGGGCAGGATCTTAATGGGGTCCAATCGTTTGGAGGGGGCGAAGCGCAGTCCCTCGTAGAGCCTGTCCATTTGCAGCATGACGCCGCCGACGCTGGTTCCCATCTTGAATCCGTCGCCGGTGTTGTTGGGGTTTACAGGCGGGATTTTGGCGGCAGCTTCCCCGACGAACTCGGCCTTCATCTCCGCGGAAGCGGAGTAGTCGCCGGTGGCCAGGATAACGCCGCGCCGGCCGAAGAAGTCGGTGCCGTTGGCCCTGGCCCCGATGATCTCCCCGGCGGCGTTGCGCAGGAGTTTCTCCACGTGCATAGAGGTGCGGATCTCCACGCCCCGTTTCCGGCATTCCCTCAGCAGGGCCGATGCGTAGGCGGACGAATTCGGCAACACATTGTGCATGCGTGGCTTTTCGTACGGCGGCTCCGGGGTGGGACCGAGGAACTGCACGCCAATGCTGGACAGCCACTCCACCGTCGCTCCGGCATTCTCCGCCAGGATCCGGCGCAGCGCCTTGTTCTCCCGTTCCTCGAATTCGCCGTTCGCCACTTTCATGTCGGCAACAAAGAGCTCGATGCTGTCGTTGACGCCGGCCCGGTACTGATAGGACGTGTTGGCCGCGGTGAAAGAGCCCACGGACATCGCCGTGCTGCCGCCCACTTTGGGGCATTTTTCCAGCACAATCGCGCTGGCGCCGCTCGTGGCTGCCGAGATGGCGGCGCTCATTCCTGATCCGCCGCCTCCGATGATCAGGATGTCTGCTGTAGTGGTGGTCACGATGCTTCCTTGTCTGTGGCCTTACGGCCAGCGTTGATCAGTTCGGGAGTCCGGCGAGTCCCGCCGATGGTTGCGCGTGCGGCCGCGGCGAGCCCCGCCCAGCGGCCGGTGGTGTAGCCCGGTGCCAGGCCGCCGGCATAGCCATAGTTGGAGAGGCCGCCGATATCAGCTCCGGCCGCATAAAGGCCGGGGATGGGCCGGCCGTCATGGTCCAGCGCCTCGCCGCTGCTGTTGGTGCGCACCCCGCCGAACGTGAAGGTGATGGAGGGCTGAACCATCAGGGCGTAGAAGGGACCCGTGCGCGGAGGTCGGGCCGTGGAGGAGACCGGGACGCCCAGTGCTGTGCCGCCGCCTTGGTCGGCTGTTTCGGCGTACTTCTTGAGCGTGGCATTGAGGTTGTCCCGGTCGACGCCCCAGACCGAGATCTTCCCGACCAGCTCGTCCAGAGTCTGCGCCTCCGCACACGTTCCGCCCGCTTCAACGGCGATCGCGAAACGGTCGATGGACCCGAGACCGGGAAACGGCTCCTGGATGACCTCGGTGGTCCGGACGTGTTCGTCGAAGATCAGGATGCCGCGGGCTTCCGGCTGGAACGCAACATCCTGGTTGAGCAGTTCATCGCCCTTGGTTTCGTCGGCAAAGCGTTCACCGCGGAGGTTTACCATCACGGTGGACCCGGAGTAGTACTGGGAGTACGGCAGGTAGTCCTCCGTCTCGAACCGGCGGACCGGGTACGGCAGCAGATGACCATAGAACGTGCTCATCGCCGTAGTCCCGCCGGAGCCTGCCGCCCGTGCGAGCCGCAGTCCGTCCCCGACGCTGCCGGGGTTGGAGCGCAGAAGCAGACGGTCTGCATTCGGGCCGATATGCCGGGTGAGTTCATCGCGGGCGCCCTGGAACCCGCCGGTGGTCAGTACGACGGCGGATGCGGAGTAGCGGATGAGGCGGCCTTCGGCGTCGCGCGCCGTGACTCCGGTGACGGAGCCGCCGTCGTGCACCAGCTCAGTGACCGTTATCCCGGTGAGTGTTTCGCCGCCGGTGAGGCGGACTTCCTGCCGGCACCACTCCAGAACGGCGTGAATGTCGGTGGAATACCCGATGCCGAACGTCATGATGTTCAGCTTGGGTTCGGCGGCCACTCGCGCCCCCGATGCCCGCAGCTCCGCCAGTGCATCCTCATAGTCGCCCACCAGGCGGGCAGCAAGCTCAGGGTTCCCCAGCGGGATCCGTGCGCGGTAGGCATCGACCGTTGGCGCGGTCCAGAACATGCCGGCCGAGAGGGCGGCCGAGCCTCCAAAGGTCTCCTGTTTCTCCAACAAC
>NZ_KI914909.1:12481-24823 GCF_000520575.1 Arthrobacter sp. I3 | reverse complement strand
TGCCCGAGCCGACAACAACAACGTCCACGTGACGGGTCTCGTCGACGTTTCCTGAAAATGACATTGCAGTACTCCTTTGTAGCGGATCGGGCGTTCAGGACCGGACCAGGGACAGGTTGGCGCCGGCGTGCTGGGCGACGATGCGGCCGAACACCGCGCCCTTACCCAGCGAGGTCCCCGTCATGTAGGCCGCGCCGTGAAATCCGCCGGTAACCTCACCGATGGCGTAGAGGCCGTCAATCACGTCGCCGTCAATATCCACGACCTGTGCCTCGGTGTTGATAGTGATCCCGCAGTAGGTGGTGGTCATCAGCGACTTGGCCGGGTAGGCGTAGAACGGGGGCTGGTCCAGGGGCAGCAGCTCTCCGACGCCGTTGCACAGGTGGGTGCGGCCGGCCTCGTCAGCTTCTCCGCCGGCAATGGCAGCGTTGTATCGGGACACGCTCTCCGCCAGCCCTGCGGCGTCGATGCCGGCGATCGCGGCGAGTTCTTCAAGGCTGTCCGCCTGGTGCACGTGGCCGATGTTTTCGAGCATGTCGATGTCGTTGAGCGGGATCCCGGGGTGGGATTTCGCGCGGATCTTCGCATCGAAGATCTGGAAACCAAGACCCTCGGCCTGTTTGAGGACCTCCCGGCCCAGGACCTTGTAGGACTGGGACTCGTCCATAAAGCGTTTGCCGGCCGTATTCACGACAATCGCACCCATGTAGTAGGCGGTGAGCAGTTCGTGGAACTCCTCGCCGGTCTCCGGATGCGAACCATACGTGGCGGTGACATAGGCCATGTCAGCCATGCCTGCCCCAAGCTTCCATGCCATTTTCAGTCCGTCACCGGTGTTGCCTTTTCCGCCGTACGGGATCGCCGCGAGTTGGTCCGGGGCAAAAGTCCGCAGCAGGTCCGTGCTCCGGCTGAACCCGCCGGTCGCCAGCACAATCCCGCCGCGGGCACGGAACAGGGACTCACCCTCGGGGGAATGCACGACGACGGCACCCACCCTCCCGGAATCCTCGCGGACCAGCCTGGTTGCGCGGTGGTTGAGCCGGATTTCGCCGCCAAGGGCAGTGAAGTTTCGGTGGAGAGTGGCCAGGACCTCGGTAATGACGGAATTGTGGCTGCGGGGTGCCGACTGGCCGGAGCTGATTTCCAGGGCGCGGAAAACCACACCTTGACCCTTGAGCCAGGTGTACGTCTCTGTCTGGTGATCCAGGTAGGCCTCGAGCAGGGCACGGTCGCTTGCCCCGCCGCCTGCCGTGACCATGTCGGCCAGAAAGAGTTCGGCTGTGTCGTGGATACCTTCTGCTGCCTGTTCGTCGGTTCCGGAGAAGGCGAAGAAGCCTCCGCTCATCGCACTGGAACCTCCGAGGCGTTCTGTCTTTTCAAGCAGGACGACGCTGAGCCCGGCCTCGGCCGCAGACGTGGCGGCCGCCTGCCCGGCGATGCCGGAGCCAATGACGACCAGGTCAAATGAGTATTCGGGCATGGACATGGTGTTGCTCGCTTTCAGGTGTTTCGGGGAGTCGATCACGCGGTGGATCAGGATTCAGCAGGTGAGCCAGCCGCCGTTGACGTCGAGGCTGGTGCCGGTGATGTAGCTCGCCCGGCTGCTGACCAGGAAGGCGACGGCGTCGGCAATCTCCGCGGGCTGGGCAAAGCGCTTCATGGGGACCTGGTTCAGGAGCTTGTCATCGACCGGGACGCTGGACATCATGGGGGTCTGCACGAAGCCCGGGGCTACACCGTTGACCCGGATCTGCAGGTCGGCCAGCTCAAGTGCGAGGCTGGCAGTCAGGTTTTGCAGGGCGGCCTTCGACGCTCCGTATGCCACGGAGCTGGGCAGGAACGGCCCGAACGCGGCGTCGGCCGGCCCTCCGGTCCCCAGCTTGGAGGTAATGGAGAGCAGGTTCACGATGCTCGCGCTGCCGTCCGTGGGCATGTACCGGTAGGCCTCGCGGATGAGGAAGAACGGAGCGCTGGCGTTGACGGCCATGACGTGATTCCATTCGTCGTCGCCGAGCTCGAAGAAGGGGACCTTGGCGCCGTTGCGCTTTGGGGAGATGCCAACTGCGTTGACCAGGACGCCGATGGGCGCCACCTCGGCTGCGAGGGCCGCCAGTTCGCGGTTGGCTTCGCTGCTGGTCAGGTCTCCGGCGAAACCGGTATGGGTGGCGCCGTTGACCTGGGGGAGGCCTGCCACGGTCAGGTCTGTTGCCGCCTGGTCCATGTCGGCAACGACCACTGCGTAACCTTCGGCGGCCAGCCGGTGGCTGATTGCCCTGCCGATGCCGCCGGCACCACCGGTGACGATTGCCGTCTGGGTGAGTGTCTTTTGTGCGGGGACCGCGAGTCCGGGGGATTCGGTCAGCGTAATTCCCATAGTCAGTTTCTCGATTCTTCGGCGAACGCTGTGTGGGTGTCTGCGATGGAAACGGGCAGGGTTCGGATGGGTGAAAACGGCGTTGGGTACATGATCTTGTTTTCCATCGTCATGATCATGGGCCGGATGATGGCCAGGCATTCCTGCCACTGGGCGTTTTTGGCCAATTCGGCCCTGCGTACCCGGCGGTCCTCAAGGTCCGCGTAGGCCCAGAGGTGGTTCAGTTCGTTTTGGCGTCCGAACTCGGTGACGAAGTAGCCGAGGAAGCCGCCGAGGATTGGTTTCTGCGCCGGCAGGCCGATCTGTTCATAGGCCGCCAGATAGTCCGCAAGGCTGGCCCCGGTGTGAAGGACATAGGTACGCTGTTCAACGATCATGGATCAGTTCACCGTCGAGTCGGCGCGGACATCGGCGTCGACTGCTTCGCGGGTCTGAGGCGCCGGCTCATACCGTCCGAACCGCTGCTTGTTCCCCTCAAGCGTGGAGCCGTCACCCATCAGCAGCATGTTGATCAGGGCGGCGGCGATGATGACCACCCAGGTAATCGTGATGGCCAGGGTGCTCCCCCCGCTGATGCTCGTCAGCCAGGAGGCGAGGAATGGTGCCGGGGCTGCGAACACCAGGTTGCCACCGGTGAGGGCCAAGGCCGAGCCCGTGTAGCGCATGTGGGTGGGGAAGGCCTCAGCGAAAAGGGCACCTTGACCTGCGTTGCCGAATTGCGCTGAAACCAGCGCGAAGGCGACTACCGCCAAAGTCAGGGGGAAGCTGTGCAGGTCCACCACCTGGAAGAAAATGACAGCTGCCACAAGGGTGAAGGCAGACCCAACCATGAGGATCTTGCGGCGTCCGTAGACGTCGGCAAGCCGGCCACCCCACCAGATGGCGATGACGGACAGGAAATTCGAGATCATGATGATGGTGAAAGTCTCGCTTTGGGCATACCCATGGGTGGTGAGATAGCTGATGCCGAAAACGCTGACGATGTAGAAGGTGACGATGATCGGGGCGTACGCGAGCATGAGCCGGAGAATCGTGACACCGTGCGTCCGGATCACCATCGCAGGATTGGTGGACTCGGCCCCGATCTCCTCCAAGCCCTTCTTGAATACGGGCGTCTCTTCGACTTTGAGCCGGATGTAGATGCCCACAGCCACCAGAAGGATGCTCAGCAGGAACGGCAGGCGCCAGCCCCAAGAGAGGAAATCCTGTTTGCTCAGCACGCCGGAGAGCACGGCAAGGAGGAGGTTGGCCATGACCTGGCTGATCGGAGATCCCATCGCCATGAGGGCGCCATAGAATGCGCGCCGGTCGGCGGGGGCGTGTTCCATGGTCATCAGCTGGGCGCCGGTGGCCTCGCCGCCAAGCGCCACACCCTGGATAAACCTCATGACAACCAGGGCCAGTGGTGCGATGAAACCGATGGCTGAGTACGACGGCAGCAGGCCGATCACCATGGAGGCGACGCCCATGAGGATAAAGGTGGTGAGCAGGATCTTGCGCCGTCCGATCCGGTCGCCAAGATGACCGAAGAGGATCCCGCCCAGCGGCCGGGCGAAGAAGCCCACACCGAAGGTGGCGAACGAGGCCAGGAGGCCCATCGCCGGGCTGAGCTCATTGAAGAACACCACGGGGAATACGGTGGCCGCCATGGCTCCATAGACGGCGAAGTCAAACCATTCCAGGGCTGACCCAAACGTGCCGCTGAGGACGGCTCGCTTGGCCTCGGCAGGGGCAGGGGTGCTCGGCCGAAGCGGCCGTCTGGCAGGTTGAATCGGAGTGGTTTGGATCATCAGGACTCCTTTGTCGGATGACGATGCGGGGGAGGGGAGGGCAGTCACCGCCGGAGAAGGGCCGGGACTGCCTGGCGTTTGCGCCCTAGCGGCAAGCGATGAATGTGAGTTTAGGCACGGACTTGTGTGATTCGCAATACTCCGTATACTTATTGCGTGATACGCAATAATATTGGTTCCCGGGTAGAGTCCGTCCACCGCGCGCTTGTCCTGTTGAAGCTCATGGTTCAGGAGGGGTCGCTCAGCGTGACGGAGGCGGCCAAGGCGCTGGATGTCGACCCGTCGACGGCGCAGCGGCTTCTGGCCACACTGACCGGTGATGGCTTCGCGGAGCAGGGGGATCAGCGGCGATACCGGCCGGGTCCTGAACTCCTGAGGCCAGGCCTGATGATGTCGATTCCCTCGCTACGGGTTCGCGCCAGGCCCTATCTGGAGCGCCTCTTCGAGCGGGTCGGGGAAACCGTTCACCTGGCGACGCTCGTCGGGACGACGATCCATCATCAAGACGGCATCGATGCCACGACTCACGCCTTGCGGTTTGGGCTGCGCATCGGCGTCGTACTCCCTGCCCACGTCACGTCGGCCGGAAAAGCCATGCTGGCGGACCTGTCGCCGGAAGAGGTGGAAAGCCGCTACCGGACGGTGCCGTCCGTGGCGGGCGGGCCCGCTACCGAGTTGGACTTCGAAAAGCTCCATCGGGAGCTCGCCGAGACCCGGCGCCGGGGGGTGGGTATGAACTTCCAGGAGAGCGAAGACGGTGTGGCGGCCCTCGCCGTGTCCCTCGGCGTCATCGACGGCGAACATGCGGCTTTCAGCATTGCCATGCCCATTGTGCGCTTCGGATCCGGCGATGCCGAGCGTCTCTCTGACCATCTCCTGAAGACAGCGGCGGAACTCAAGGAGGGCATTTTGTAGATATGGGCGACATCTCCACCAAGGAGACCGCGAACACGCGGAAAGTGGCCGCCTAAACCAGGGGCCACGGGTAGCGCATGCCGGTGCGGTCAACCGGCAGGACCCGTGCGTGCAGCAGGCGCTGGACGCGGCGCTGCAGGGCGGTGACCTCGTGGTCGTCGAGGAGTTCGGCCACCTCGGGAGGCGCGGCCTCGGCGAGCGGGGCGATGTCCTCGAGCAGGGCATCGGGGATGGGGTCGCCGGCGAAGTCCCAGATCACGGTGCGGAGTTTGAAACTCGCGGAGAAGCAGAGTCCGTGGTCGATGCCCCAGACCCGTCCGTCGTCGCCGCGCAGCACGTGCCCGCTTTTGCGGTCGGTGTTGTTGGCGACGTAGTCGAACAGGGCGATGCGGGCCAGGTCGCGGTGGGTCTCTGGGGCGTCCTCGAACAGCGTGAAGTAGTGCTCGCCGAAGTCGCACTCGATGAACCACTGCAGCGACCCGACCCCCAACGGGGCTTCCTCTCGGATCACGGTCGGCGGCACGAGGCCCCACGACAGGGACTCGCTGAGCAGGTAGGCGGCGCGTTCCCGCCGGTACAGTCCGGGCTCGAAATCGGACAACGGCCGTTCGCCGGCCTCCGGCTTGTAGACCGCGTACCCCTCGTCCTCGCCGCAGGAGACCTGGACCAGGAACGTCTCGTTGCTGCTGCGCGGGATGCGCCCGAGCAGCTCGACGCGGCCCTCGGCGAGCAGGGTCAGCTCCCGGCCGGACACCGGCTGCCCCAATTCATGACGCCCTCAGCCCGCTGAGCGGTTCCGACGTCGAATTCACCATCAACACGGCCGGGTCCTGCCCCTCCACAAACGAGATGGCCGACACCGAGCCCGGGCTGATGACGATCCGCTGGAAGAGGTCCAGGGGCGTGCCCAGGGCGTGGGCGACGGCCGCCTTGATGGGATCGGCGTGGGAGAAGCAGACCACGACACCCTCGGCGTGGGCCGCGCGCAGGGGCTCTAGTGCTCCGATGATCCGCGCCTGCATCTCCAGAAAGCTCTCACCGTTCGGGAAACGGAAGGCGGATGGGCTGTGCTGCACGGTCTGCCACTCGGGCAGGGCCGCCAGGTCCGCGATCGCGGCACCGGTCCATTCGCCGAAATCGCACTCCAGCAGCCCGTCGTCGTGCGCCACCGCCAGTCCCGTACGGGCCGCCGTCGGCTCCGCCGTCTCACAGGCGCGCTCCAGCGGGGAGGAATAAAGGGCGTCGACGGACAAGCCCGCGAGCCGTTCCGAGACCCGGGAAGCCTGGGCCCGGCCCCGGTCGGACAGATGCAGTCTGGGGGCGCGCCCTGGGAGCACCATGCCCGTGGTCGGCGTTTCCCCGTGGCGCACCAGAAGCAGGAGCGTGCCCTGCCGCTCGGGTGAGGTCGCGGGGGCCGGAGGTGCCGGCGCGGTTGATGCAGTCATCAGCATTAAGCGTAGCGGCAGGGGTCCCCGCCCGAGCTTGCGAGGGTGGGGGAGCTACAGAGCGGTATTCCGCACTTCACGCCAACGCGCAGGAATCTGCAAGAATCCCTCGATTCCCTGCACGGGAGAGGTCTACGGTGGAGGAGTGAGTGATCGCCCCGATATCTTCACTGTTGGTGAACTGCGTGCCGCCGGCCACGTCCACAAGGACCTGCGCCGCGAAATTCGGGACAACCTGCTCGCCGCGCTCGCGGCCGGCCGGGATCCCTGGCCCGGGATGTTCGGGTTCAGCCGGACCGTCCTGCCCCAGCTCGAGCGGGCCCTGCTCGCCGGGCACGACGTCGTCCTGCTCGGCGAACGGGGCCAGGGCAAGACGCGGCTCCTGCGCACCCTGGCCGGGCTGCTGGACGAGTGGTCGCCGGTGATCGAGGACTCGGAGCTGAACGAACACCCGTACGAACCCATCACGGAGCACTCCCGCGCCCTGGCCCTCACCGAGGGGGACCGGCTGCGGGTGGCGTGGCGGCACCGCTCGGAACGGTACGTCGAAAAACTCGCGACGCCGGACACGTCCGTCGCGGACCTGATCGGCGACGTCGACCCGATGCGGGTGGCCGAGGGACGCCGTCTCGGCGACCCGGAAACCATCCACTACGGCCTGGTCCCGCGCTCCAACCGCGGAATCATCGCCATCAACGAGCTGCCCGACCTGGCCGAGCGGATCCAGGTCTCGATGCTCAACGTGATGGAGGAACGCGACATCCAGATCCGCGGCTACGTGCTGCGGCTGCCGCTGGACGTCCTGGTGGTCGCGTCCGCCAACCCGGAGGACTACACGAACCGCGGCCGCATCATCACGCCCCTGCGGGACCGCTTCGGCGCCGAGATCCGCACCCACTACCCGATCGAGCTCGACGACGAGGTCGCCGTCATCCGGCAGGAGGGGCAGCTGGTGGCCGGCGTCCCGCCCGTCATTCTGGAGATCCTGGCCCGCTACACCCGGGCGTTGCGGCAGTCGCCGGCGGTGAACCAGACCTCCGGGGTGTCCGCGCGGTTCGCCATCGCGGGTGCCGAAACCGTGGCCGCGGCGGCCCTGCGCCGGGCCAGTATGCGCGGCGAGGACGAGGCCGTCGCCCGGATCATCGACCTGGACGCCGCCGTGGACGTCCTCGCCGGGAAGATCGAGTTCGAGTCCGGTGAGGAAGGCCGGGAACAGGACGTCCTGGACCACCTCCTGCGCATGGCCACCGCGGAAGCCGTCCGGGCCCACTTCCACGGCCTGGACATGGGCCCGCTCGTGGCCGCGCTCGACGGCCACGCCACGGTGACCACCGGGGAACTGGTCACTGCGCGGGAGTTCCTCCACAACCTCCCGTCCCTCAACGGATCCAGTCTCTACGACGACATCAGTGAGCGCCTGGGCGCGGAAAACGACGGGCAGCGCGCCGCCGCCGTCGAACTTGCGTTGGAAGGGCTCTACCTCGCCCGGCGGATCTCCAAGGAGTCCGACGACGAGGAGACGATTTACGGGTAGGCAGCTTTACGGCTAAGGAGGCCTCATGACCGCTCACAACCGGTCCAGGTACGGCCGGTACACGGGAGGACCGGATCCGCTCGCCCCGCCGGTGGACCTGGCGGAGGCGCTGGACGCCGTCGCCGAGGACGTCATGGCCGGCTACTCGCCCCGGCACGCCCTCCGGGAATTCCTGCGCCGCGGCGGCCGGAACCGGGAAGGCCTCGACGACCTCGCCGGTCGTGTCCAGCAGCGGCGCAGTGAACTGCTGGGCCGGCACAACCTGGACGGCACCCTCAGCGAAGTCCAGAAGCTGCTTGAGACTGCGGTGCTGGAGGAGCGCAAACAACTAGCCCGCGACGCCATGATGGACAACACCGACCGCGCCTTCCGGGAGATGCAACTGCAGAACCTGCCGCGCTCCACGGCGGCGGCGGTCAACGAGCTCGCCTCCTATGACTGGCAGTCCAGCACCGCGCGGGAGGCCTACGAGCGGATCAAGGACCTGCTCGGCCGCGAACTCCTGGACCAGCGGTTCGCCGGTATGAAGGAGGCGCTCGAGGGCGCCACCGAGGAGGACCGCGCGGCCGTGGCCGAGATGCTGCAGGATCTCAACGGGCTCCTCGGCAAACACCGCCGCGGTGAGGACACCGACGCGGACTTCCAGGAATTCATGGCCAAACACAGCCAGTTCTTCCCGGAGAACCCGCAGTCGGTCGAGGAGCTGGTGGACGCGCTCGCCCAGCGCGCGGCCGCCGCGCAGCGGCTCCTGCAATCCATGTCCGCCGAGCAGCGCGAGGAGCTGATGCGGCTCTCCGCCCAGGCGTTCGGCTCGCCCGAGCTTATGGCACAGCTGGGCCAACTCGATTCCAACCTGCAGGCTTTGCGCCCCGGCGAGGACTGGACCGGCTCCGAACGCTTCGAGGGCGAGGAAGGACTCGGACTCGGCGACGGCACCGGCGTGCTCCAGGACATCGCCGAACTGGACGAGCTGGCCGAACAGCTCTCCCAGGCCTACAGCGGGTCACGCCTTGATGACCTGGACCTGGACGCCCTCGCCCGCCAGCTCGGACAGAATGCCGCCGTGTCGGCCAGCACGCTCGCGGAGATCGAGCGGGCCATGCAGGATGGCGGCTTCCTCCAGCGCGGCGCCGACGGTGATCTCCGGCTGTCCCCGCAGGCCATGCGGCGGCTCGGCAGGTCGCTGTTGCGGGACACCGCCAAGCAGCTCTCCGGCCGGCAGGGCCGCCGGGACACGCGGGTTGCCGGGGCGGCCGGGGAGCAGACCGGCTCCAGCCGCCAATGGGAGTTCGGCGACGCCGAGCCGTGGGACGTCACCCGCACCATCACCAACGCGATCCGCCGCACGATCGCCGACGGCGGTGACCCGGGCCGCGGACTGCGGCTCGCCGTGGGCGACATCGAAGTCACGGAGACGGAGGCGCGGACACAGGCCGCCGTCGTCCTGCTTGCGGACGTGTCCTTCTCGATGGCCGCCGAGGGACGCTGGGTGCCTATGAAACGCACCGCACTCGCCCTGCACCACCTCGTCTCAACCCGGTTCCGCGGCGACCGGCTGCAGCTGATCACGTTCGGCCGCTACGCGCAGACCATGGACATTGGCGAGCTCACGGCCCTGCCGGCCCTGCGGGAGCAGGGAACCAACCTGCACCACGGCCTGCTGCTGGCCGGCCGGTTCTTCCGCCAGCACCCGTCGATGCAGCCCGTCCTCCTTGTGGTGACCGACGGCGAACCCACCGCACACTTGCTGGCCGACGGCGAGTCCTGGTTCTCCTGGCCGCCGGACCCGGAGACCATCCGCGTCACGGTCGCCGAACTGGACCGCCTGGCCCGGGCCGGCACACAGGCCACGTTCTTCCGGCTCGGCGACGACCCTTCCCTGGAGCGGTTCATCCAGCGGATGGCCCGCCGCATCGACGGCCGGGTAGTGGCGCCCGAAACCGGGGACCTGGGCGCGGCCGTGGTGGGGGAGTACCTCCGCGCCCACTTCCGCGGACGCCCCTACGACGACGCCGACTGGGCCCAATAGACGCTGCTCAATAGACGACCGCACCGGGAGTGATGCACGTGACCACCATGCCTGCCGAGGGAGTCGGGTTCCGCTCCAAACGCGGACCCGTCCTCATTGCCCTGATGCTCTCCACCGGCCTAGTGGCGATCGACGCGACCGTGGTGGCGACAGCCGTGCCCGCGATCGTGCACGACATTGGCGGGTTCACGTCGTTCCCCTGGTTGTTCTCCGCCTATCTGCTGGCGCAGGCCGTGTCCGTCCCGGTCTACGCAAAGCTTTCCGACACCATCGGCCGCAAGCCGATCATGCTGATCGGAATCGGCCTGTTCCTGCTCGGCTCGATCCTGTGCGGAGCCGCCTGGAGCATGCCGGCCCTCATCGCCTTCCGCGTCGTGCAGGGCCTGGGCGCCGGCGCGGTCCAGCCGATGGCCATCACCATCGCCGGCGATATCTACACCCTGGCCGAGCGGGCAAAAGTGCAGGGCTACCTGGCGAGCGTGTGGGCTGTCTCCTCAGTGGTGGGCCCGACGCTCGGGGGAGTGTTTGCCTCGCTCGGGATCTGGCGCGGCATTTTCCTCGTGAACATCCCTCTCTGCCTGGTGGCCGGATGGATGCTGGTCCGATCGTTCCACGAGAACATCGAGCCCGTGAAGCACCGGGTCGACTATCTGGGCTCGGGGCTGCTCACTGTCTCGCTCACGCTGCTTATTCTCGGGGCCCTCGAGGGCGGCCAGGCCTGGGCCTGGGACTCCGGCATCAGCGACGCAGTGTTCGCCGGCGGTGCCCTCCTGTTCGTCGCGTTTGTCCTCGTCGAACGGCGGGCGGCGGAGCCGGTCCTGCCTTCGTGGGTGGTGTCCCGGCGGCTGCTGGCGACGACGGCGATGGTCGCTTTCGGCGTGGGAGCGGTCATGCTGGGCATCACATCGTACGTTCCGACGTTCCTCGTAGGAGCCCTCTCGACCTCCCCGATCGTGGCCGGGCTCGCCCTGGCGGCGCTGACCATCGGCTGGCCGATCAGTGCGTCCCAGTCAGGGCGCCTGTACCTGCGCATCGGGTTCCGGAACACTGCCCTGATCGGCATCACGGTCACCGTCATCGGCACGGGAGTCCTGGCCGTCACCGCCTCCGTCCCCAACGTTGCGCTCGTCGCCGTCAGCTGCTTCATCGTCGGGCTCGGACTCGGGCTGGTCGCGACCCCGACCCTGATCGCCGCCCAGACGAGCGTCGAATGGAACGAGCGCGGCGTGGTCACCGGCACCAACCTTTTCGCCCGGTCGATCGGCAGCTCCATCGGCGTCGCCGTCTTCGGCGCGATAGCGAACGCTGTCTACGCCGGCACCCCGCACGGCGACACGGATCCCCACACAATCGTGGCGGCCTCCTCCGCCGTGTTCCTGGCCGTCATGATCGCCGCCGTCCTCACCGTCGTCGCCGTCATCGGCATGCCCGCGACGAAACCCGTCAAACAGACCCAGGCCGCCGCGCGAGGGTCATCCAGCAGCGGATGACCCCGGTTCCGCTGTCACTTTTGGGGTCTTGCTGGGGCGTTCATCGCCGGATGCCGAGGGTGGCGATGAGATCTTCGTGCAATTCGAACCAGATGCGGTGGAAGGAGTCGCGGTCTGTGGCGGTGAGCCACGCCGGCTCCGTGGCTGCGTTTTCCACTGCCAGCTCGAGGCGTTCCGCGTATCCGCTGAACCGCGGCAACACAGCGGTCAGGCGGACTTCCAGATCACTGAAGGACGCCAACGCCTGGGTGAAGGTTTGCTGTGTTGGCCCGTCGATCCCATCGTGCCGCTGACTTCCCTCGGCGAGCCAGCGGAGCTGGAGTTTGCTGCAGGCGGCCACGACTCCTGCGTTCAGGGGTGCAAACTTCGCGTGCACGGCGGTGACCGCTGCCTGGCCGCCCACGCTGTCCAGCTCCTCGGCCAGGAGCCGTTCGTTTTCAGTCCTGCCGGCCACGGTCAGGGACCAGCCCCGGTTTCCCCCGAATGAGGAGCGCGACGCCCACCCGTTCGCGCCGGCGTCAATGAGGCGCCGTTCGACGTCGTGCGGATCCTGGCCAAACCGGGCGGCAACTGATTCAGTGTCAGCGAAGCCGAGCAGCCTCAGGGCATGGAGGGTGAGGAGCATGGATGGCTGCTGCGGGCTCATGGACCCGCTCCGGGACCTGCCGGTTTCGCGCGGACGGTTCCGTGAGTTCCGTCGACCACGAGCGTCGTTCCGTCCGTGATGCGGGTCAGGGCGCCGGCCACCCCCAGAACGGCGGGGAT
>NZ_KI914909.1:0-12381 GCF_000520575.1 Arthrobacter sp. I3 | reverse complement strand
TTTCCGTGATGACGGCGGCGGCGATCCCGAACAGTGGCGTCCAGGCGGGGTCAGTGGTGCGGCAGACCAGGACGTCGCCGGGGGCCAGCGCGGAGAATTCGTCGACGCTGTGAACGGTCCGGGCGGTCCCGCAGGCGGTGCCAGGGCTGGCGCCGATGCCGGTGAGAAACGCGCCGGCGGGATCCCTGCCTTCTGCTCCGGCACTGGCCTCAGGGGTAAGTTCCACGTCAGCCCACCAGGCCGGTCTCGGGCCTGCCGGACAGCCGATCCAGTCGCTGCTGCGCGGCCTGCGCCGAGCGGAGGCCCAGGCTCTGGGCAATCTGGGGCCAGGTCAGCCCCTCGGCCCGCGCCAGGAACAGGAGTGCCGTTTCCAGGCCATCCGTCTCTGCCCGCGCGGCGGACACAAGGGCGAGGGCGGCCCGCACGTCCAGACCATCCACCGGCTCTCCGCGGTCTGTCCCGTTGGACCGCCACAGGACGTGCTGGATGAGGTCACTCGCTGAAGGGGGCTGCCGCTCACCCAGCCAGGGCCGGGGCGGGAGTTCGGCGGCGCCCCGGTCCAGCAACATCCGCGTGGCCTGGCTTTGGCGCTGAGCCTGCGCAGCGTCGCCGCCCGGACGGGTCCCGTCGGTCTCGTTCATTCCAGACTCTCTTTCCCGTTGGCTCGGCGCCGCTCGCACGACCAGCTTCTGGCATCAACATCTTGTTGTCAACAATCTGTTGATGCTTCGGGGGGACGAGTCGTTGAAGCGGCGCGGACAGGAACGCCACCCGGCCAACTGCCGGGTGGCGTTCCAAAGGGGGCTGTTTTGCCGGCGGTCCACGACCGGGCTGTTGCAGGAGGTTACTTTCCGGTGTTGCTGTTGCTGTTGCTGTTGCCGTGTTCGGTGGAGGCGACGGCGCCGGTCTGTTCGTTGAGCAGGACCTGGTCTTTGCGTTGTTTGTCGAAGTTGAACATGGCGTTCACCGATCCGGCGGTGGCGTCGGCGGAGGCGTCGCCGATCCGGCCGGTGTGCCAGTTGTCCTCGATGAAGCGCAGGATCGAGGCCTGGTCGGTCTGGGTGTGGTCCACGTGGTTCTTCTTCGCGTAGGGGGAAATGACTACCAGCGGCTGGCGCGGCCCGGGGCCGCAGCGGTCAG
The DNA here is from genome assembly GCF_000520575.1 of Arthrobacter sp. I3. Lineage (NCBI taxonomy): Bacteria > Bacillati > Actinomycetota > Actinomycetes > Micrococcales > Micrococcaceae > Arthrobacter > Arthrobacter sp. I3. Next base: position 11,241 of record NZ_KI914909.1, on the reverse strand, counting down.
CGTAGCCGCCGGCCATCGGGACGCCGCTGGCTGCGGCGTGCTGGCACCAGGCGTCGTCGTCGGCGGTGTTGGAGGAGTTCTTTGCCTTGCCGGCGACGTGGTCGTACCAGCCGTCCGAGTCGTCGTAGGCGAGCACCACGGCAGTGTTGTCCCAGTTCCGGGATTTCTGGATCTGGTTCACGGTGCTGGTGATGAAGTTCTGCTCGTCGATCGGGTCAGAGTAGGCGGCGTGGCCGTCCTGGAACATTCCGGCTTTCAGGAAGGACACGGCGGGCATGTTGTCGGTGTTGACCACCTTGTTGAACGCGGTGAGGTCGTACTGGTGGTTGGCCTGTCCGTTGTGGCCGATTTCCGCGTCGGACGCCGGTCCCAGGTGGTGCGGGTTGGCGGTGGAGGCGTAGTACTGGAACGGCTGGTGGTGCGGGGAGTAGTCAACCACGCTGGCGCCGGCGGCGTTCGTGTGGCTGGACAGGCACGACGCCGGGGAGTCGGCGGTCGCGGCGGTGGTCGGCGTGAAACCGCCCTGGAACCAGCCCCAGGACGTGCCCTTGGCGTTGAGCAGGTCGCCGATGTTCCTGCCGCTCATGCCGGCCAGGTTGCCGGTTTTGGCGTGGCTGCTGTTCGAGCAGTCGTCGTGGACCGGGTCCGGGTCGTTGATGACGGTGCCGACGCCGTTCGCATCCGGCAGGCTGACAGCACTGCTGCCGGCCGCCGGGGTGGCCACAGGTTGTCCTGCGGCGGTGTACTCGGTGGCCCCGTGGGTCTGGCCGGATACCAGATTCAGCGCCCCGGGTGTGGAGGGTCCGAAGACAGTGCTGAAGTGGTTGTCGCTCATGGAGTAGTTCTGGGCGTAGTTCCAGATGCCGGTGACGGTGTTGCCGTCGTAGTAGTCCATGGTGAGGCCGGGGCGGCCGTACTGGTTGGTGCCGCACGCGTCGCGGCTGGTGAACTCGACGAACTTGTCCATCGCCCCGCCGTTGTATGCCTTCTGCTCGGCGGTGTATCCGTGGTCCTGGTCGCAGGTGATGGCCTGCGCCGGTGAGAGCCGGGCAGGTTGCGCCGAGTTGGGGTTGTTCGGTGCCAGGAGGCCGGCGGTGGCCAGAGTGTTGATGTCCTTGGGGGTGTTTTTCGCGGCGGTGAAGGAGGCCGTCGCGGTGCCGGTACCCTGCTGGGTTTCAGCCGGGAGATTGGCAGCCTTGGGGTAGGTGGCGAAGTAGTGGTCGAAGGAGACGTTCTCCTGGAAGATCACCACCACGTGCTTGATTGGCGTCGCGGTACCGTTGTGGTTTTCGCCGGCGGAGGCCGGACCTGCGCCGATACCGAACATTCCGGCTGTCAGTGCCGAGGCGGCCAGGGCTGCCGCGCCCGTGGCGGCGACCCGCTTACGGGTGAATCGTTGTGCTGGATGAGGCATGGGGGAGCCAATCGTTGGTATTCAGGGATGCCGGCGGCTGATGGCAGGCATTCGTATGTTGCTTGGGTGGCCGGCCTGCGTTACTTGGCCGGCGTGACCGTGGCCTCGTAGGTGAGGATTTCGGTGCCGTTGCCTTCCTCGCCGTTGTCGGGGGCCACCTTCATGGTGAGGTGCCCGCCGTCGGCCGTCATTTTGAACGGGTTGCGCGTGGCCACATGGCCTGCGGTGGACCACTGCTGGAAGGGGACATCGCGGATTACGCTGTGGGATTTGAGGTCGATCATCGCCATGCCGCCGAGTTCGTAGATGGCGCCGGTGCCGCCGGCCGCCGGGGTCTGCGGGAGGTTGGTGATCCCGCTGCAGAGCATCCGGGAGTTGGGCACGTACTGGCAGTCCTGGTAGTCGATGAAGTAGTTCGGGTTCTGCCAGGTCGAGAGCTGCTTGCCCTGCAGATCCCATTCGGCGAAGCGGCGCGAGCCCCAGGTGTTGCCGACCAGGTGGCCGGTCTGCTTGTCCATCACGATCCCGCCGAAGTGGTCCTTCACCTCGAACTGCTTGTGCACGTCCAGGGTGGCCGCGTCGACCCGGTAGATGATGGCGCTGCTGTCCGGCCGGTACTGGGCCACGGGGATCCAGACGTTGGTGCCGTCGAAGTCGATGCCGCCGGGGTGGTACATGTCGCCTTCTCCCAGGACGATGTCCTTTTGCAGGGCGCCGGCCTTGTCCATGACGAACAGGTGGCCGACGCCCTTGCCGGGGGTGCGGTCGAAGCCGTTTTGCGGGGTCGGGAACTTCACGGTCGGTTCGATGATCTGAACGGCCGAGAGGAAGATGTGGTCCTGGCTGTAGGCGATTCCCTCCGTGTGATAGGTCGGGAAGTTCAGCTTCAGCTTGGACGTCTGCTGCCAGTTCGTGTTCCGGTCAACGCCGTTGAAGGCGTCGGCCAGGGCCGTGTTCCTGTCACCGTGGTTGCCGGCGCCGGTGGGGTTGTCTGCGGCTTGGGCGGCCGCGGTGATGCTGATTGCGGACGCGGCCAGGACGATTGCTGCGGCGGCCGTGAGGATGCCTCGGGTGTGAGTCGTGCTCATTCGGGAGCCTCTCAAAGGTTGGATCTCAACAAGAGATCGCAACGTTACTTCCCGGTAATTAATCTCCGATACGGGCAGGTGAACGGCAGATGGCCGGCAGCGGTCCGGCTTCGTTTCACCACGGATCTGCTCCCCCCACGGTCGCTGGCGTGGACCCTTTCAGCCGCTCAGGCTCGGACGGCGAGGCCCGCCAGGGTGCCGCCCTCGCCTTCGGCCAGCAGTCCGACGGCGGTGCCGGTGTTCGCGGGAAAGACCAGATCGGTGATGGTGGCCAGGCCGTCCTGCGCGAAGACCTCGACCGAGCAGCGGTCCAGGAAGACCCGGAGCCGTAGCCGGCCGTCCTCCAAGGAGACGGCAACGCGCTCCACCGACGGGAACGACTCGTGGAACCCCACATTCCCGGATTCGGTCCGGTCCAGGCTGAGCTCGGCCGTGCGGCAGTCGTAGGCCAGGACAGTGCGCGCCCCGGCTCCGGGCCCGGACGTGGAGCCGGATTCCCCGCCCGTTTCGCTGCCCGTGTCCCCGCCTGCCCGGAGCACCAGACCTACCCTGCCGGCGGCGCCGGGCTCGAAGTCCGCATCGATGCGCAGCACATCACCAAAGGCCTCGGCCGGAAGCCAAGTCACCCCGTCCGCCAGCGGCTGCCGGTCCAGCGCGAACAACTCAGTACCGTGGCTGTGGAACGGGTCCACCGCCTCCTGCACCAGCACCGGGCGCCCGCCGCGGCACACCAGCCTGACCTCGCGGACCAGGGACATCGCGCTGCGCCAGCCGTCCGAAGGCGTTGAGGCGGCGTACTGCCAGTTGTTCATCCAGCCGATCATGAGCCGCCGTCCGTCCGGGACGTTGCTGAACGACACGGCCGCGTAGTAGTCCCGGCCCCAGTCGAGCCACCCGTAGTCGGCCATCCGGCTGTCGCCGGTCTGCACGCCGTCGGTGACGGTGGTTTCGGAACGGAACGTCACGCCGTCGAAGGTTCCGATGAAGTACTGGCCGCCCGAGCCGCCGGCGATGCCGCCGGGGCTCAGGTTGACCACCAGGACCCACCGGGTGTTGGAGGCGTCGCCGTCCACCGGCAGTTCGAACAGGTCCGGGCATTCCCACACCCCTTCCGTGGCGTTTGCCGGGCCGAAGGTGCTCAGGTACTCCCAGGTCAACAGGTCCGCCGACTTGTAGAGGACCACCTCATGGTGGACCGCCTCGACGGCGACCATCACCCAGTAGCTGCCGGCGGCGCCGGCGTGCCAAAAGACCTTGGGGTCGCGGAAGTCCGCGGAGGCGCGGTCCAGTACCGGGTTCCCGGCGTACTTGGTCCAGGTGGCGCCGTCGTCCGTGCTGTAGGCGAGGGACTGTGCCTGCCGTCCGGCGAGCGGTGATGCGGGCGAGTATGCGCTGGTGTAGATGGCCACGAGCGGGGGCACGCCTCCGACGCCGAAGCCGCTGGTGTTGTGGACATCGACCACCGCGGAGCCGGAAAAGATGGCCTCCTGCTCATCGCAGGCGATGGCCACGGGTTGTTCGTCCCAGTGCTGCAGGTCTGTGGAGGTGGCGTGGCCCCAGGACATGTTGCCCCACTCCTCGCCGTGCGGGTTGTGCTGGTAGAAGAGGTGGTAGGTGCCGTTGGCGTAGACCAGCCCGTTGGGGTCGTTGAGCCAGTTGCGCTCCGCGGAGTAGTGCCACTTTGGCCGGTACTGGCAGTCGAGTTCTGTGAGTGTTTTCATGAGGGTTCTTTGCAGGCTTTCGCGTGAGGAGGCTGGTCAGCCCTTGACGCCGCTGGAGGCGATGCTGTTGATGAAGGATCGCTGGAACGCGATGAACAGGACCACCACGGGAATGGTGATGAGGGACGCGTAAGCCATCACCTCGCCCCAGGAGACGTTGAGCTGGAAGAAGTACTGGATGCCGATCATCACCGGGCGGAGTTCTTCGGACTGGACCACCATGAGCGGCCACAGGTAGGAGTTCCAGGCGGGCAGGAAGGTCAGGATGGCCACGGTGGCGGTCGCCGGTCCCGCGAGCGGCATCACCACCTTGCGGTAGATGGTGAACCAGCCCGCGCCGTCGATCCGGGCGGCCTCGTCCAGTTCCTTCGGGATGGACTCGAAGTACTGGTGGAACAGGTAGATGGAGAACGCGTTGGCGATGAACGGGATGATCTGGACCTGGTAGGTGTCCAGCCAGCCCTTCGAGATCTCGAGGCTGAACCCGTTGAGCTCAAAGTACGGCAGCTGGTTGACCCACCACACCAGCGGCAGCGCCAGCGTTTGGAAGGGCACGATGAGGGTGGCGAGGATCGCGGTGAACACCACGCGCTTGCCGCGGACCTCCATCCGGGACAGGGCAAACGCGCAGAGGCTGTTGATGAAGATGCCGAGCACCACCGTGACCGCGGAAATGCCGATGGAGTTGACCAGGAAGCGGGCGGCCGGGACCCGGTCGAACACGGCCGCGTAGTTGTCCAGTGAAATGTTGCCGACCGGCAGGAACGCCGCCACCGAGGACATGTCGCCGAAGATCTGCTGGTCCGGCTTGAGCGAGGACACCATCATGAACACGATGGGGAAGGCGGCGACGGCGGCGAACAGGAGGCGGACGGCCGTGGTCGCGGCACTGCCGAGACCCCTGGAAATGAGTGTCTGTTTCACGTCAGTCCTTCTCTCGGGTCAGGTAGCGCTGCACTGCGGAGATCAGCAGCACGAGCACGAAGAAAACGAGCGAGATGGCCGAGGCGTAGGAGGTCTCCTGCTGCTTGAAGCCGGAGCGCACCGCCTCGTAGATGATGGTGGTGGTGGAATCGAGGGGCCCGCCCTGGGTCATGACGCTGACCTGGTCGAAGAGCCCGAGCGCCTGGATGGTGATGGTCACCAGGACCAGGGTGCGGGTGTGGGTGAGGCCGGGCCAGGTCACGTAGCGGAACTGGTGCCAGCGGCTGGCCCCGTCGAGTTGGGCGGCCTCGTACAGTTCCCCGGAGATGCTTTGCAGGCCTGCGAGCCAGATGATCATGTGGAATCCTGCGGCCTGCCAGATGGACAGGGCGATGATGGCCGGCATGGCGGTGGCGGGATCGTTGAGCCAGTCCGGGCCGTTGATGAGGCCGAAACTGGCCGCCGACAGCAACTCATTGATCAGGCCGTCCTTGCGGTACATGAACATCCACAGCAGGGACACCACCACCATGGACGTCACCACGGGAAGGAAGTAGATGGTGCGGAAGAAGTTCACGCCGCGGAACTTCTTGTTGATCAGGAGGGCCATCGCCAGGGCGAGTCCGGACTGGACGGGCACCACCACGACGGCGAAGTAGCTGACGTTCAGCAGCGAGCGCCAGAACACGGGATCCGCGAACAGCCGCGCGAAGTTGTCCGTGCCGACAAACTCGACGGGCCGCGGGGAAACAAGCCGGGCGTTCGTAAATGCCAGGCCGAAGCCCAGGATCGCCGGGAGGAAGACGAAGGCGAGCAGGAGGACCGCGGCCGGGGCGATCATGCCCCACCCGCTGATCTGTTCGCGCAGGTGGCGCGGCCGGCGGCGCGGTTTGCTGGGCGGTGCGGCCGGGGCCGGATCCGCCAGACGGCGCCCGGGGGAGGGGAGTTGGGTGGTTGTCATGGTTTTCTCCGTCGACAGTCAGGGCCGGAGGTACTTTCGACGGCGGTTGCGCACCGCCGTCGAAAGTACCGTTTGGCAGCCGGCTAGTTCTTGTAGCCGCCGTTGGACTTGATATTGGCGTCGATGGCCTTGACCGACTTGTCCAGCGCCGTCTTGGGGTCGGCGCCGGCCAGGATGTCCTGGACAGCCTTGCCGTATTCGGTGGCGATGAAGGGATAGGCCGGGGTCTCGGGACGCATCACCGCGTAGTTGCGGGAAAGTTCCATGAAGATCCGGTTCGTGCCGTCCTTGGCGAACGCGGGGATCAGGGCAGCGGCCTCGTCGGTGGCCGGGATGGTGCCCGTTGCCTTCGCCACCGCGGCCAGGTTTTCCGGCTTCAGCGAGTAGGACAGGTAGTCCATGGCTGCCGCGGAGTTGGTGCAGCCGCTGGTCACGCCCCACTGCCAGGAGGCGCCGCCGATCTTGGGGCCGGTCCCGAGGTCCACGGACGGCATGACCACGAGGTCCTTACCCACCGCAGCGCGTGCCTTGTCCGCGGCCCAGGAGCCGGTGTAGAGAAGGCCGCTCTTGTTGTTGAGGAAGTCCTGGGTGGAGTCCTTGCCGCTCTTCTTCGCCATGAAGCCCTGGTCGGCAAGGCCGCGGAACCACTGGGCCCATTCGACGGCCTTGTCGCCATTGAGGACGCCGTCTGCCGACTGGAACCCGTCGCGGTTGATCAGGTCCCCACCGAAGGACTGCAGGAACGGGGAGTAGGCGTAGGGCAGCCATTCGCCGGTTCCAGCGGTACCCATGTCCAGCGGGTATTCCCACTTGCCCAAGGCCTTGAGCTTGGTCAGCGCGTCCTGGAACTCGTCCTTGGTCCACGGCTTCTCGACCGTGGCGACGCGGACACCGGCTGCCTTGAGGTCGGAGGCGCGTGCGAGCATCGCCAGTGCGACGTCGTAGGTGCCAACGGCGTAGGTCTCGCCCTCCCATTTGGCCACCGTGCTCGGCAGGTTCTTGGAAACATCCGCTTCGAGTTTCAGCGGTGTCAGGTACTTCGCCCAGGCCCAGTTGGGAACATTGGGGCCATCGATGTCAACAATGCAGGGGAGCTTCCCGGCGGCCGCGGCCGAGACCACGGAGTCGTTGTAGGAGTCCTGCGGGAACGCCTGGACCTTGATCTTGGCCTTGGCGCCGGCGCTCTTGTTGTAGGAATCGACGATGTTTTCAACCGCCTTGAGTTCTTCGGCGTTGCCCGCGTTGTGGGTCCACATGGTGATCTCATTGGAGCCGGCGGACGGGGCAGAGGCGCTGCCCTTGCCGCAGGCGCCCAGGGAGCCGACAAGTGCCGCCGCAGCTACACTGGTCGCGAGGATCCGGGTGAATCGCTTGTTCATGATGGTCAATCTTTCTGCTGAATTTGGGCGTGGGAGATTGCCCCGGGTCCTTCGGGACGCGGCCGGTGCAACGGCTGCGTCCCTTCTTATTGCGGTCCCCCGGGCGGCGGAGCAGTGGAACGGTGGAACAGTGTGGTGATGCCGGCTTGGTGCCGGCAATCGGCTAACTTGGCGGCGGGCCGAGCGACCCCCGCTCAATCAGGGGGCAGTCCAGTTGCGTCTGGACTGCGGGTGCGCCGGGATTTTCGATGTCGTCCAGGAGCCGGTGAACCGCCCAACTGCCCATTTCGTAGTGGGGAAGGGCGACGGTGGTGAGCCCCGGCCACAGGGCGTCCGCGATGATTTCGAGATTGTCGATCCCCACAATGGACACGTCTTCCGGAATGCGCAGCCCCAATGCGGTGGCCGCCTGGTAGGCGCCCATGGCAACCCTGTCACTGAAGCAGAACAGGGCTGTGGGGCGGTCGGGCTGACCGAGCAGGCCCAGGGCGGCCTCGCGGCCTCCCGCGGTTTCGGGCTGGCCGATCACGAGGTGGCGGGGGTCGTGCTGCAGGCCGTGCCGCCGGAGAGCATTGAGGAAACCTTCCCTGCGGCCGTGCGTGGCTGGGATGTCGTCGATGTTGTTGAGCATCCCGATCCGGGTGTGGCCCGCTTGGATGATTGCTTCAACGGCCGTCTCGGCGGCGCCCACCTCGTCGGGGGTAACCGAGGAGATGGAACTGTCGCGAGTGATGGAATCCAGCAGCACGGTGGGAAGGCCCTCCAGTTCTGCGGGGACCTGCACGCTCTGGTGGTACATCCTGGCATAGACCACCCCGTCCACCTGATGCTGCCGCAGCATGTTGATTTCACGGGTTTCCAGCTCGCTGTCCAGGCCCGAGTTGACCACCATCACCACATAGCCGCGGTCATAGGCTGCGTCCTGCGCCCCGCGGATCATGGCGCCTGCAAAGGGGGTGGTGGTGATTTCGTCACTGACCAGGCCAAGGATCTGGGAGCGCTGGTTGCGCAGGCCGCTGGCCATCTTGTTCGGGGCATACCCAAGATCCCTGGCCACATCCCGGACGAGTTGCTGCGTCGCTGCCTTCACCCGGAAGCTCGTGGCGTCGTTGAGGGCATGCGACACCGTGGTGACGGAGACCCCGGCGGCCTTGGCCACGTCGCGTATTCCCACTCTTGTCGTCATTGACTTACCTTTGCAAAACGTTTTGTATCTGGTGTGAGACACGTTACACAAAACGTTTTGCAATTGTCAACGGGACGTCCGGTTTTACCTTGATCCCGTCCCATGGCGAGGCACTTCACGTCACGACACGGGCTCTGTCAGCCGGAAAGGGCCCCGGTTTCGTAGACTCGATGGGTTCGACAATGTCTCCGCGCCAGGGACAAGCCGCCACAGGAAGAGCCATCGATGAAGATTATCGTCCTAGTAAAGGAGGTCCCCGACACGTACGGGGACCGAAAACTGAACCTTGAAACCGGCCTCGCCGATCGAGGAGCCAGCGAATCAGTCATTGATGAGATCGGTGAGCGGGCCCTGGAGTTGGCCCTGACGTACGCAGACGCGAACGAGGGCGCTGAGGTCGCAATCCTTTCCCTCGCCCCGGAGAGTGCGACGGCAACCATCCGCAAGGGGCTTGCGATGGGCGCGGGAAGCGCCACCCACGTCGCTGATGAGGCGCTCCGGGGTGCGGATCTTGGACTTACCGCTGAAACCCTGGCCGCAGCGATCCGTCGCATGGGGTTTGACCTGGTGATCACCGGCAACGTCTCCACTGACGGATCCGGCGGCATGATTCCCGCGATGCTTGCAGAATTGCTTGACGTGCCGCATGCCACCGGCCTCAGCTCCGTCGAGATCAGCGACGGTGCGGTGTCTGGCTCCAGGGCCGTTGACTCCGGCGTGCAGAAGGTCTCAGCGAACCTGCCCGCGGTGATCTCCATTACAGAGGCACTTCCCGAGGCGCGCTTCCCGAACTTCAAAGGCATTATGGCCGCGAAGAAGAAGCCCCTTGAGGTCCTGACCCTCGCGGACCTCGGGGTCACGGCCGACAATCCGGAGGCGGCGCGTTCGATCATGCTGACCGTTGCGGAGAGGCCCCCGCGCGCGGCGGGCGTGAAGATCATCGACGAGGGTGATGCCGGCGAGAAGCTCGCTGAGTTCCTGATCGAAAACCGACTGGCCTAAGGATCAACGACATGACTGAATTCCCTCGTGACGCAATCCTCGTTGTCGTGGAAGCCCGGGCATCCGGTGAACTCGAGAAGGCTGCGGCCGGACTCTTCGGTGCGGCCGCTGCCGTTGGCACCCCGGTTGCATTGGTACTTGCCTCACCTGGCGCCGGGAGCGCCGCCGCCGCGGAGGCCGCGGCCCTTGGTGCCGCGCGCGCACTCATCGCGGAGACTCCGGATCCTTCCGTGCTTGGGGTGCCGGGCGTTGACGCGCTTGCCGCCGCCGTGGAGCAGGTGCAACCGGACGCGATCCTGATTTCGCATTCCCTGAACGGTCGCGACCTCGCCGGACGTTACGCTGCCCGTTCGCGTGCGGCGATTTCCGCCGATGCGGTCGGTGTGTCCCGTGATGACGAGGGCGTCGTGGCACACCACTCCATCTACGGCGGCGCCTACAACGTGACGTCGACGTCCACGTTTGGGGCGCCGGTGATTACGGTCCGCCAGGGCTCCATCGAGGCGCGCGCGGCGGCCCAGCCGCAAGCGACGGAGACCTTGGCCGTGACGGGCTCCGAGAAACCGGCCGCGCGGATCGACTCCTTCGAGGAGGCAACTGCCGCCACCTCGCGGCCGGAGCTGCGTGGTGCCGCGAAGGTTGTCGCCGGTGGCCGCGGCCTCGGCTCGGAAGAACAGTTCGCACTCGTTGGACAGCTCGCCGATACCCTCGGTGCCGCCGTTGGTGCGTCGCGCGCCGCGGTGGATGCCGGCTACGTCCCGACGTCGCATCAGGTCGGCCAGACCGGGGTTTCCGTGTCACCACAGCTGTATGTCGCGCTGGGCATCTCCGGCGCGATCCAGCACCGGGCTGGCATGCAGACCGCGAAGATGATCGTCGCCATCAACAAGGACGGGGACGCGCCGATCTTCGAGGTCGCGGACTACGGTGTGGTCGGCGACGTCTTCAAGGTTGTTCCCCAGCTCATTAGCGCACTTGAGGCCCGGAAGAAGTAGCAATGGCAACTCTGTCTCGGTCCATCCGGCGGGGCCTGCCGCGCGTCGAAGGTGGCGAACCCTGGCCTCCAGCAGGCCAGGCGCCCGCCAGCATTGCCGCGGCGGAAGCGGTAGAAGCGGCAGAAGCGGCCGATCTGTCGGCATCAGTTTCCGGGGCGGAATCGGCCGCGGCCGCCGCGCCCTCCGCCCCGGCTGCTGTCCAGGAAACGGCGCAGGGTGCGGCGCTTTCAGCGCCGGGCCCGGCGGTGATTCCAGGCGCCGCGGTGGCGCGGCAGCTTCGCCGCGGCCTGCCGCGCGTGCCGGGCGGCGAACCTTGGCCGCCAGCGGGCGAAGCTCCGGTCGCGGTGGCGGCTCTGTCCGGGGCCCCGGCCCCCGGCGCCGCGACGGCATCTGCCGCAGATGCAGCCGCAGATACTGCCGTGGCTGGTGCTGCCGAGGAAGCAGCGGTGCCGGCAACGGAGGCGCCTGCAGCGGCTCCGGCAGACACGCCCGCCACACGGACGACGGGAACCACCTCGCTGCGTCGCGGGCTTCCCCGTTCCCCCGGCGGCGAGCCGTGGCCGCCGGCTGG
>NZ_AZSB01000564.1:0-682 GCF_000520575.1 Arthrobacter sp. I3 | reverse complement strand
GGGCGGCGCCGTCGTCGTCGTCAGTGCTAGCGTCCGCTCACGACGGAGGTCTGAACGGGATGTTCCAGGCTCCGTATCACCCTGTTTGTGACGTCGTCGATCCCGCCCAAGCCGTCAACTTGGGCCAGTATGCCGCGCTCGGCATACTTCGCCACCACAGCTTCCGTCTGCCCGTGGTACAGGTCCAGCCGGTGGCGGATCACGGCCTCGTTGTCGTCGCTTCGCCCGGTTTCCTTGGCACGGTGCAGGAGACGGGAGACCAGTTCCTCGTCGTCGGCAGTCAACTGCAGGACGACGTCAAGAACCTGGTCTCCGGACGCCAGAATGTCGTCCAGCTCGTCAACCTGGCATGTGGTGCGCGGGTAGCCGTCCAGCAGGAAGCCTGACGTGGCGTCTTCCTGCAGCAGCCTGTCCCGCACCATCTTGTTGGTCACGCTGTCCGGGACGAAGTCGCCGTTGTCGATGTACTGCTTTGCTTCCAGCCCCAGCGGCGTTCCGCCTTTGACGTTGGCTCGGAAGATGTCGCCGGTAGAGATCGCAACGACGCCGAGGCGCTCGGAAATCCGTTCCGCCTGGGTGCCTTTGCCGGATCCGGGCGGGCCAATAATCAACATTCTCGTCATTTGTGCGTCCTTCGTGGTGCCGTCGTTGAAAGGGTGCGTCAAGGGCCCGCCGCTGTAGC
>NZ_AZSB01000563.1:0-703 GCF_000520575.1 Arthrobacter sp. I3 | reverse complement strand
GCGTCGTTGTAGTCGCTGAACCGCGCCACCGACACGACAGGACCGAAGATTTCCTCCTGGAAAATCCGCATCTTGTTGTTGCCCTCGAAGATGGTCGGCTGGACGTAGAAGCCACCGGCCAGGTCTCCGTCGAGCTGTGCCTGGTTCCCGCCGGCGAGGATCCTGGCGCCCTCCTGGAGCCCGATGTCGATGTAGGAGAGGATCTTTTCCATCTGGCCTACAGACGCCTGGGCACCGATCTGGGTGGTGGTGTCCAGTGGGTTGCCCTGGATGATCTGCTGCGTGCGGGCCACGGCGTCGGCCATGAAGGAATCGTAAATGCCGTCCTGGACGAGGGCGCGCGACGGGCTGCTGCAGACTTCGCCCTGGTTGAAGGCATACAGGGTGAAGCCCTCGAGGGCCTTGTCGTAGAACGCGTCATTGGTGTCCGCGACGTCGTTGAAGAAGATGTTCGGGCTCTTGCCGCCGAGCTCCAGCGTGACCGGAATCAGGTTGGCGCTGGCGTACTGGCTGATCAGCCGGCCGGTGGAGGTTTCGCCGGTGAAGGCGATCTTGCGGATACGGGGGCTGGAGGCCAGCGGCTTGCCGGCCTCGACGCCGAAGCCGTTGACCACATTCAGGACACCGGCCGGCAGCAGGTCGCCGATCAGTTCCATCAGCACCAGGATCGAGGACGGTGTCTGCTCGGCCGGCTTCAGGACGA
>NZ_AZSB01000562.1:0-857 GCF_000520575.1 Arthrobacter sp. I3 | reverse complement strand
GGTCCCCGCCGCCGGTGGCCGATGCGCTTTCGGCTGATGCATTAGCCGGCGGCAGCACGCTTCCCGCGGGCGCGCGCTGGGCTGTGGATCTTGTGGATCTTGTGTCGGCTGCGGCACCGGACGCAGCCGGCCTGCCGCTGCCCGCCCTGCTGGCCGGCATCGCCGTCGTCGAGGACCTGGATGCCGCGGCGCAGCTGATCGCCGCGCGTCCCGAGCTGACCGCCGTGACCCGGACCGGGGACGTCTTCACGGCGCTGACCGTGACCGGCGGGTCCGCGTCGGCGCCGTCGCTGCTGGAAGTCCAGGCCGCCGTCGACGACGCCGCGTCGAAGCTGGCCGCCGTCACCGCCGCGCTCGAACGCAACCGCTTCGCACTCTCCACCGCCCGGACCCGGCGCGCTGAAGCCCAGGACCGTGCCGACGCGGCCCTCGCGAAACTCCACGATTCCGACGCGAAACTCGCGGCCGTCGCCGAACGCCTGGGCCACCTGAACGCGGTGCTGCGCAGCGCCGTCGCCGAAAGTGAGCGGCTGGCCGCCTCCCTGGCCAGGGCTGAGGCCCAGATTGTCAGCGAACAAGGTGCGCTGGAAGCGGTGGCGGCCCGGCTCGCCGCGGCCTCAGAGGCCCCCGCGGAGCAGGAACCTTCCCCGGAGCACCGGGATGCCCTGGCCCTGGCCGCCTCGCTGGCCCGCACGGCCGAGATGGAGGCCAGGCTCGCCCTGCGCAGTGCCGAGGAACAGCTCACGGCCACCCGCAACCGGGCGGCGTCGCTGGAACGGGCCGCCGCCACCGAACGCCGCGCCCGCGAGGAAGCCGCCGAACGGGCCCGCCGGCGCCGGCTCCAGGCCCGGCGCGCC
>NZ_AZSB01000561.1:0-1107 GCF_000520575.1 Arthrobacter sp. I3 | reverse complement strand
TCGCACTCCGGCGTCGAGATCGGCGCCGACGGCCCCTCCCAGATGGCGTTGGAAGACCTCGCGATGATCCGGGCCGTGCATGCGTCGACCGTCCTCTACCCTGCCGACGCCACCAGCACAGCCGCCCTAGTGCAGCGCATGGCCGAAACCTCCGGCATCAGCTATCTCCGGACCACCCGCGGTGCCTACCCAGTCCTGTACAGCGCCTCCGAGCAGTTCCCGGTCGGCGGTTCCAAGCTCCTGCGGTCCTCCGGCAACGACGACGTCACCCTAGTCGGGGCAGGGGTCACCCTTCATGAAGCGCTCAAGGCAGCAGACATCCTCGACGCTGACGGAATCCACGCCCGCGTTATCGACTGCTACTCCATCAAGCCCATAGACGCAGAAACACTGCTCACCGCCGCCGGCGAGTTTCCCAGCTACACAGTGGGCGAGAAGGTCGCTACGCGAAAGGCTTACGGCGACGCTCTGGCAGCACTCGGCGGCATCGATCCCGCCGTTGTTGCCCTGGACGGCGAGGTCAGCAATTCCACCCATTCCGACGAATTCGCCAAGGCATTCCCGGGCCGGTTCTTCGAGATGTACATCGCCGAGCAGCAGCTCATCGCCGCCGCCACGGGACTGAGCATCCGGGGATATAAAGCCTTCGCCTCGACCTTCGCGGCCTTCCTCACCCGCGCCTACGACTTCATCCGCATGGGGTCCATCACGGGCGCCGATCTTCGACTGTGCGGCTCGCACTCCGGCGTCGAGATCGGCGCCGACGGCCCCTCACAGATGGCGCTGGAAGACCTCGCAATGATCCGGGCCGTGCATGCCTCGACCGTCCTCTACCCCGCCGACGCGACCAGCACAGCCGCCCTGGTGCAGCGCATGGCGGAAACCTCCGGCATCAGCTATCTCCGAACCACCCGCGGCACCTACCCCGTCCTGTACAGCGCCTCAGAGCAGTTCCCGGTCGGCGGTTCCAAGCTCCTGCGGTCCTCCGGCAACGACGACGTCACCCTCGTCGGGGCAGGGGTCACCCTTCATGAAGCGCTCAAGGCAGCAGACATCCTCGACGCTGACGGAATCCAGGCCCGCGTCATCGACTGCTACTCCATCAAG
>NZ_AZSB01000560.1:0-1316 GCF_000520575.1 Arthrobacter sp. I3 | reverse complement strand
ACCATCACGGCGGCATTCCAGCGCAGCCAGGCGCGGTATTTGCGTTCGATCTCTTCATCGCCGGGGAATGCCGCTTCCTGGTCGACCGGGATGGTGTTGACGTAGTCCGTGGTGGTGACCATCGGAACACCCACGGACTGCGCGCCGGCCCGCTGGAGCAGGCTGCGCATAATGTACTGGGCACGTTCGGTGCCTTGTTCCTGAATCAGGGTATCCAGGGACTCCAGCCACTCGGCGGTCTCTTCCGGATCACGATCAGGCAGCTGGTTTGTCAACCCGCTGAGGATATGGGAGGTATCTTCTCCTGCAGCCACGTCCACCTCACTCTTCATCGTTGAATGGTGATCAATATTTTTCATTATGTGGAAAAACTTTCTTGCATTTCGAGATTATCGAGAGAGGCTGGGACGCGTCAACATCAGCGGCGCATCACCGCGGCCCGGCAGTCACAATCGGTTGAAAGGTCGGTACACAAGCCAACGCGGGGTCAGATACGGCCCATAAAGCAGCCCGGCATCGGCCGTATCTGACCCCGCGTTGCCTTGGCGGTCAGACTGAGGTGAGCAGCCTGCCCCACCGCGGGGAGAGCAGCGAGGCGCCGGCCATTTTGAGGCAGTGCCACAGGGTCACGGCCACCGAATCGAGCACGGGAACGCCCATGGCCGCCTCGATTTCCTCCGCGATGTTGGCACCGTAGAGATTGGTGCAGAGGTACACGAGCGCGTCCGGGTTCTGTGCCGCAAGTTCCAGCGATCCGGGCCGCATCTCGGCGTCGGAGACCCGGGCGAATGATTCGTTGTCGCTCAGGCCGAGGAAACGGTGGTCAAGTGTTTTGATCCCGTCCCGTTCGTAGGACGCCACGATCCGTTCGTTGACGTCCTCCGTGTACGGGGTGAACAGCCCGATCCGCTCGGTGCCGAAGGACCGGAAGGCCTCCATGTAGGCCAGTGTGGAGGTGGTGGCGGGAATGCCGGTGGCGTCCTGTATTCCCCTGACGAGTTCGCGGTCGTGATCGGCGCCGAGCCACGATCCTGAAGTGCCGTTCCACGCGATGACGTCGACGTCGGCGGTCGCCAGGATCTCGGCGGCAGCCCGCATTGCCGGGGCATCAAATTGCCGGTCGGAGGAATCGTCGAGGGCGATCCGCGTGACCTGGATCCTGGCGAAGTGGATTGTCACGTCGTCGCGGTCGCCGAGGATCCGGTAGCTTTGCGGCTCGAGGCAGGTGTTGGAGGACGGCACGATCATGCCGATGCGGGTGGGGCGGGTTGCGGAAGGCATGGGTGCTCCTAGCGGGCAGCGGGGTAGACAGCGGC
>NZ_KI914908.1:145290-149696 GCF_000520575.1 Arthrobacter sp. I3 | reverse complement strand
CCGAACAAGCTGCACCAGCAGGACGTCAACGAGCCCTTCAAGATCCTCGATCTTGACGGCGCCTACGACGTCATTGCCCGCATCCACGGTGGCGGCATCTCCGGCCAGGCCGGTGCCCTGCGCCTCGGCATCGCCCGTTCGCTGAACGAGAT
The DNA here is from genome assembly GCF_000520575.1 of Arthrobacter sp. I3. Classification (NCBI taxonomy): domain Bacteria; kingdom Bacillati; phylum Actinomycetota; class Actinomycetes; order Micrococcales; family Micrococcaceae; genus Arthrobacter; species Arthrobacter sp. I3. The sequence goes on along the minus strand of NZ_KI914908.1, from coordinate 149,544 downwards.
CGACACCGAGAACAACCGCGCCACCCTGAAGAAGGCCGGTTACCTGCGCCGCGACGCTCGCGTCATCGAGCGCAAGAAGGCCGGTCTCAAGAAGGCCCGCAAGGCTCAGCAGTACTCGAAGCGTTAATTCTGCTTCCAAGCGCTTATGGCGCTTGCACGAAAGCCCGTCCCGCCACTCGGCGGGGCGGGCTTTCGCCGTTTAAGCCAGACTTGCACCGGCCATCGACTAAACTTGGTCCGATGTCTAGATTATTTGGAACCGATGGAGTCCGGGGCCTGGCGAACGGGTTGCTGACCGCCGAGCTCGCGTTGCAGCTGGCCCAGGCCGCCGCCGTCGTACTTGGCCATGACCGCAACACGACCGGGAAGCGGCCGATCGCCGTGGTGGCACGGGACCCGCGGGCCAGCGGGGAGTTCCTCGCGGCTGCCGTGGAGGCGGGGCTCTCCAGCTCGGGAATCGACGTCTACGACGCCGGCGTGCTGCCCACCCCGGCCGCCGCCTACCTCGTGGCGGACCTCAACGCCGACTTCGGCGTGATGATCTCCGCCTCGCACAACCCGGCGCCGGACAACGGCATCAAGTTCTTCGCCCGCGGCGGCCAGAAGCTGCCCGACGACGTCGAGGACGCCATCGAAGTGCAGCTCGGCAAGGAGCCCTTCCGGCCCGTCGGCGGTGAGGTCGGACGCATCCAGCGCTTCTCCGACGCAGAGGACCGCTACATCGTGCACCTGCTCGGCACGCTTCCGCACCGCCTGGACGGCCTGAAGATCGTCCTCGACTGCGCCCACGGCGCTGCCAGCGGCTGTTCCCCGCAGGTGTTCAAGGACGCCGGCGCCAACGTGATCGTCATTGGCGCCGAGCCGGACGGGCTCAACATCAACGAAGGGGTCGGCTCCACGCACCTCGGCCCGCTCAAGCGGGCCGTCCTGGACCACGGAGCGGACCTCGGCATCGCGCACGACGGCGACGCCGACCGCTGCCTCGCCGTGGACCACGAAGGCAACGAGGTGGACGGCGACCAGATCATGGCCATCCTGGCCGTCGCCCTCAAGGACGCCGGAAAGCTCAGGGACGATGTCCTCGTGGCCACCGTCATGAGCAACCTCGGCCTGAAGATCGCCCTGCGCGACGCCGGGATCAGCCTGCGCGAAACCGGCGTGGGGGACCGCTACGTCCTCGAGGAAATGCGCAACGGCGGCTACAGCCTTGGCGGCGAGCAGTCCGGGCACGTAATTTTTGCCGACCACGCCACCACCGGAGACGGCGTCCTGACCGGACTGCAGATTGCCGCCCAGGTGGCACTCACCGGCCGCCCGCTCAAGGAGCTGTCAACGGTGATGACCAAGCTGCCCCAGGTCCTCATCAACGTCAAAGGCGTGGACCGTACCCGGGTCAAGGGCGATGCGGTGGTGGCGCAGGCAGTATCCGCGGCAGAATCCGAACTCGGCGACACCGGACGCGTCCTGCTGCGCCCCTCGGGCACCGAGCCGGTGGTGCGCGTGATGGTGGAGGCCGCAGACCACAAAACCGCCCAGGGCGTCGCGGAGCGACTGGCCCAGGTGGTCCGGACCGAACTGGCTTTGGAGCTCGTCCCCGAATAGCCGGCCAAGCCGGTTCCGTCCGCGAATCGCTGTGCCCGGCGACGCCGGGTTTCCCCACCTATGCCCGCGTCCGACGGCGTGTGGGCCGGTTGCGCCGGCGTGTACCGGCGTCGTGGTGGCAAAGATGGGGAAAATCCGCGCGGACCGACGCCGCCCCACGGATAGCCCGGCGCTGCCCTACAAGTACGCCGGGGCGGCTTCCAGCCCGAAGTACTGTTCCAGCGTGCCGATGCCGCGGGCGCGCATGTCCGCGGCCGCCTCCTTGCCGATGAAGCGCAGATGCCATGGCTCATAGAAATACCCGGTGATTTCGTGCAGCATCCACGGGTAGCGGACAACGAAGCCGAAGCGGTGGGCGTTCGCCTTGGCCCAGATCGCCGCCGGGCGGTCCTTGAACTGGGGCGTGAAAGCGTCCGCCCCGCTGCCGTCGCCGATGTCGAACGCCCAGCCCGTCTGGTGCTCTGAGTAGCCGGGCCGGGCCGAGGCGGTGTCGGCCTCCGCCTGGCCGCGGGAATTCACGTAGCTGCCGTAGGTTGCCCGCTGCGTCGCGAACGAACGGTACCCGCTGGCCAGCGTGATGATGACGCCGTCGGCAGCCGCGGCCGCGAACATCCTCTCAGCCGCTGCCGCCGTCGTGCTGTTCACCAGCGCCGCCTCGCCCGACGTCGCCAGACGGACGGCCGGGCGGGCCAGATCCGGCGGCACAAAGGTGGCGGGGGAGAGCGGACGGTGCTTGTTGACGATCACCCACGGGCTGGTGGGGTCCGAGAGGGAATGCTGCGGTCCCGGCGCCGCGGCCGATGGAGGACGAGCAGCGGCCGACGGCGACGCCGTCGACGGCGCCTGCGTCGCCGCAGGGGTGGCTTCCGGAACGGGCGCCGATGATGAGCTTGCCGGCGGGGTCGACGCCGCCGCGGCGGCGGTCGGCGTCGAACTGCCCGTGGCCGTGCCCGGGGTCGGCCCCGGGGTGCCGGACGGCGTGAAGGACTGGGCCGGGGTGCAGGCGGACAGCGCCGCGAGACCCGTGCCCGCCAGCAGGAGGCGGCTGAAGGCCCGGCGGCTCGGCGATTCCGGGCCGGCTTCCTGCCGTCCTGCCGTCCTGTCCGCGTCGTCGTAGCACATGTGTGCTAGACCTTCCTCAGCAGCATCCGGCGGATGGAGTGGTCGGCGTCCTTGGTCAGGACCAGTTGCGCGCGGCCCCGGGTCGGGAGGACGTTTTCCTCCAGGTTGGGTTCGTTGATGCGCTTCCAGATCTCACGGGCGGTCTCTTCGGCCTCGGCATCGGAGAGCGTGGCGTAGCGGTGGAAGTACGATTCCGGCTGAGCGAAGGCCGTGCTCCGCAGTTTGCGGAACCGGTCCACGTACCACTCCTCGATATACGAGGTCTTCGCGTCGACGTAGATGGAGAAATCGAAGAAGTCGCTCAGGGCCAGGCCCTGCCTGCCGTCCTGCCGCGGCCTGGCCGGAGCCAGGACGTTCAGTCCCTCGACTATCAGCACGTCCGGGCGGCGTACCACCACTTCCTTGCCGGGGACGATGTCATAGGTGACGTGGGAGTACCAGGGGGCCCGGACCTCCTCGGCGCCGCCCTTGATCTCGCTCACGAAGCGCAGCAGGGCACGGCGGTCGTAGGACTCCGGAAAACCCTTGCGCTCGAGCAGTTGCCGGCGCCTGAGCTCGGCGAGCGGGTAAAGGAATCCGTCCGTGGTGATGAGCTCCACATTGGGGGTGCCGGGCCAGCGCCGGAGCATTTCGCGCAGGACGCGGGCGATGGTGGACTTGCCTACGGCCACCGAACCGGCCACGCCGATCACGAACGGCGTGCGCTGGGTGCTTTCGCCGAGGAATGTGGTGGTGGCCGCGTGAAGCTGGCCCGCGGCTTCCACGTAAAGGTGCAGGAGCCGGGACAGCGGCAGGTAGACCTCGCGCACTTCCTTGATGTCGAGGGGGTCCCCGAGGCCGCGAAGGCGGAACACATCCTCTTCATTAAGGGGCTGCTCCATCTGGGCAGCGAGCCGGGACCAGGTCTGCCGGTCCAGCTCCACGAACGGGGAGACACCTTCCCCGTTCGCTTCATTGCGTTGCAAAGTCACCCTAGAGATTCTGCCCTTCACAACGCCGAGAGCGAAATGGACTGGCCGGTGGAAGCCGGGGCAGGCCGTCCTGAGCCCCGCGCGGGGGCCTTCACGCCCGCCGTCCCACGTCCTCCCTCCCCGAAACCCGCTAGGCTTATGACCATGTGTGGAATCGTTGGATATGTGGGCCACTCAGATGGCCGGGTAAATGCTGGACACAATGCCTTGGACGTTGTCCTTGAAGGATTGCGGCGCCTGGAGTACCGCGGCTACGACTCCGCGGGTATCGCTGTAGTGGCCGACGGCACGATTTCTTCCCGGAAGAAGTCCGGCAAACTGAGCAACCTCATCGCGGAGCTGGACGCCCGCCCGCTGCCGGAATCCCTCACGGGAATCGGCCACACGCGCTGGGCGACGCACGGCGGCCCGACGGACCAGAACGCTCACCCGCACCTGGCCGACGGCGGCAAGCTGGCCCTGATCCACAACGGCATCATCGAGAACTTCGCCGAGCTCAAGCTCGAGCTCCAGCGCAAGGGCGTCACCTTCGAATCCGAGACCGACACGGAAGTGGCGG
>NZ_KI914908.1:132239-145190 GCF_000520575.1 Arthrobacter sp. I3 | reverse complement strand
GGCCGCCCTGCTCGGGGACATCTACCGGAACCAGCTCGGCGGTGACGCCAGTAACGGCGGCCTGACCCGGGCCATGCAGCTTGCCTGCCAGCGGCTCGAGGGCGCTTTCACGCTCCTCGCCGTCCACGCCGACCAGCCCGATGTCGTGGTCGCTGCCCGCCGGAACTCCCCGCTCGTCGTCGGCCTCGGCGACGGCGAGAACTTCCTCGGCTCCGATGTCTCCGGCTTTATCGACTACACCCGGCGCGCTGTGGAACTCGGCCAGGACCAGATCGTCACGATCACCGCCGACTCCGTGGAAATCACGGACTTCTACGGCGCCCCCGCAGAGGGCAAGGAATACCACGTCGACTGGGACCCTGCCTCTGCCGAAAAGGGCGGCTTCCCGTCCTTCATGGAAAAGGAAATCCACGACCAGCCGGACGCCGTGCGGCAGACCCTGCTGGGCCGCTCCGACATCCACGGCAAGCTGACGCTTGATGAACTCCGTGTTGATCCGGAGCTGCTCAAGCACGTCAACAAGATCATCGTCCTGGCCTGTGGCACTTCCGCATACGCCGGCCAGGTGGCGAAGTACGCCATTGAGCACTGGTGCCGGATCCCCACCGAGGTCGAACTCTCGCACGAATTCCGCTACCGGGATCCGATCGTGGACGAGAACACGCTGATTGTCTCCATCTCCCAGTCCGGCGAGACCATGGACACCCTTATGGCGGTCCGCTACGCCAAGGAGCAGGGCGCCAAAACGGTGTCCATCTGCAACACCAACGGGTCCACCATCCCGCGCGAATCGGACGCCGTGCTCTACACGCACGCCGGACCCGAGATTGCCGTGGCCTCGACCAAGGCGTTCCTGGCCCAGATCACGGCCGCTTACCTGCTGGGCCTTTATTTGGCACAGCTGCGCGGCAACAAGTTCCAGGGCGAGATCAAGGACATCCTGGCTGACCTGGGCAAGATTCCGGCCAAGGTTCAGCGCATCCTCGACAACGAGGCTCAGATCAAGGAACTCGGCCAGTCCATGGCTGACGCCAAGTCCGTGCTGTTCCTGGGCCGCCACGTCGGTTTCCCGGTGGCGATGGAGGGCGCGCTCAAGCTCAAGGAGCTCGCGTACATCCACGCCGAGGGCTTCGCCGCAGGAGAACTCAAGCACGGCCCGATCGCGCTGATCGAGGAAGGCCAGCCCGTCTTCGTGGTGGTCCCGTCCCCGCGCGGCCGCGACTCGCTGCACGCCAAGGTGGTCTCCAACATCCAGGAAGTCCGTGCCCGCGGCGCCAAGACGATCGTGATCGCCGAAGAAGGCGACGAGGCCGTCAAGGCGTACGCCGAACACGTGTTCTACATCCCGGAGACCCCGACGCTCCTGGCGCCGCTGCTCGCCACGGTTCCGCTGCAGATCTTCGCCCTCGCACTCGCCTCGGCCAAGGGTTACGACGTGGACCAGCCACGCAACCTGGCCAAGAGCGTGACCGTAGAATAACGCCATGATTGTTGGCATAGGCGTAGACGTCGTAGACATTGAGCGGTTCGGGCGCCAGCTCGAGCGCACCCCCGGGCTGCGCGACAGGCTGTTCGTCCCGGCCGAGCGGGAACTGAACACGCGGTCCCTCGCCGCGCGGTTTGCCGCGAAGGAGGCCGTGGCCAAGGTTCTGGGGGCGCCGGCCGGCATGAACTGGCAGGACTGCTGGATCGGGCTGGACCAGAACGGCCCCACCGTCCAGGTCAAAGGCACCGTGCTGGCCGTGGCGGAGTCCAAGGGCGTCAAGCGCTGGCACTTGTCCATGAGCCACGACGGCGGGATCGCCACGGCGACGGTTGTCGCCGAAGGCTGAGACGGCCGTCCAGACAGAACCGGCCCCAGCGCCAAGCATTCCCCAGCGACCGCGAATGGACTGAAACCATGATCAGCGCCTACACCGGAACCCAGGTGCGTGAGGCCGAAAAGCCATTTCTCGACGACACACTGGGCTCCGGTGCGGGCGTTGTTCTTATGCAGCGGGCCGCGTACGGCCTAGCCAACGCCGTGATCCGCGAACTGCGGGGCCGCGGGCAGCGGCTGTACGGCTCGAGCGTGACCGTGCTGGCGGGCAAGGGCAACAACGGCGGAGACGGGCTCTTCGCCGCGGCGCTGCTGGCCCGCCGCGGCATGCGCACGACGGCGGTGCTCACCGCGGGCGCGGCCCACGACGCCGGGCTGGCGGCGTTCCGGAAGGCCGGCGGGCATGCCGTGGCCCTCACCGGGGACAACGCCGCCGAACTCGCCGCGCTGGCCGGCGGCGCCGACGTCGTGATCGACGCAGTCCTCGGGACCGGAGCCCAGGGCGGGCTGCGCGGACCGGCCGCCGAACTGGTAGCGGCTATGGAACGTGCCCGGCCTGGCTCCCGTTCCCCCTTGGTGGTGGCCTGCGATATCCCCAGCGGGGTAGACGCGGACACGGGGGAGGCGCACGCGCCGGTGCTGGCGGCCGACATGACTCTAACTTTTGGGGCCGCCAAGGCCGGCCTGCTGGCGGACCCGGGCGCGGACTTCGCGGGCGCCATCCGGGTGGTCCCGATCGGAATCGAGCAGGCGCTGCCATGGCCTTCCCTGCGACGGCTTGAGGCCGCAGACCTTTCCGCCCTCCTGCCGCGCCCGCAGCGGCGGGCGCACAAGTACTCCCGGGGGGTGCTGGGGGTGGTCGCGGGCTCCGGCGCTTATCCCGGCGCCGCGGTGCTGGCCTGCCAGGGCGCCCTGGCAGCCGGCGTCGGAATGGTGCGTTACCTGGGGCCGCCGGACGTCGCCGACCTGGTCCGCCGTTCCTGCCCCGAGGTGGTGTGCAGCGCCGGCGCCGTGGCCGACACGCACGTTCAGGCCTGGCTCGTCGGCTCCGGACTGGATGACACCGATGAGGAGCAGCTGCAGCGCGCCCGCGACGCCGCCGACTCGGGCCTGCCCACGATCGCCGACGCCGGCGCGCTGCCGGCCCTGCCTGATGTGCTGGCCCCGCAAGTGATCCTGACACCCCACGCGGGCGAACTGTCGGCATTGCTTCAGCGCCTCGGGGTTGTGTTGGACCGCTCCGCGGTCGAAGCATCCACCCTCAGCGCAGTGCGGCGGGCTGCGGGCCTGACCGAAGCCACCGTGCTGCTCAAGGGCGCCACGACCCTTGTGGCCTCCCCCTTCCAGGACTTCTACAGCCAGTCCGAAGGCACCCCCTGGCTCGCCACGGCAGGCAGCGGCGACGTCCTGGCCGGAGTCATCGGCGCACTGCTGGCGCAGTTGGGCGCCGACGTCGGGCGCTTCGGTGCATACGACATCGACCCCGACGCCAGATGGGCGGCGATCGCGGCGATGGCAGCCAGCATCCACGGTCTTGCCGGAGTCCGGGCTTCCCGCGGGGGACCGGTGACAGCAACGGCCATCGCGCGTGCCGTTCCGGAGGTGATGCGGGAGCTGTAACAAACTGCGGCGCCCCGAGCGCCCGGGCAAATACTAACCCTACTTACAAGTAGTCTGTCTAGAGAATATTCGTTCCGCACGAGGAGTACACATGGAAGTCTGGCCCGGATCGGCTTACCCGCTGGGAGCCACTTTTGACGGCACCGGCACCAATTTTGCCCTGTTCAGCGAGCGCGCCGAGCGGGTGGAACTGTGCCTCCTTGCTGACGACCTCACCGAAACCCGGATCGAACTGACCGAAGTGGACGGCTACGTGTGGCACTGCTACCTGCCGCAGGTCCAGCCCGGCCAGAAGTACGGCTACCGGGTCCACGGCCCGTACGAACCCGAACACGGCAACCGCTTCAACCCGAACAAGCTGCTGATGGACCCCTACGCCAAGGCCGTCCAGGGCCAGATCGACTGGGACCCGGCGCTCTTCACCTACGAATTCGGCGACCCCGACTCGCGCAATGACAGCGACTCGGCTCCGCACACCATGCACGGCGTCGTCATCAACCCGTTCTTCGAGTGGGACGGCGACCGCCAGCTGCGGATCCCCTACCACCAGTCGGTCATCTACGAGGCGCACGTCAAGGGCCTGACCGAGCTCCACCCGGAAATTCCCGAAGAGCAGCGCGGCACCTATGCCGGCGTGTCCCACCCGGCCGTGATTGAGCACCTGAAGAAGCTCGGCGTTACCGCGATCGAGCTCATGCCCGTCCACCAGTTCGTCAACGACGGCACCCTGGAGGAGAAGGGCCTCAACAACTACTGGGGCTACAACACCATCGGCTTCTTCGCGCCGCAAAACACCTACAGCTCCTCCGGCGACGTCGGGCACCAGGTGCAGGAATTCAAAGCCATGGTCCGCGAGCTGCACAAGGCCGGCATCGAAGTGATCCTGGACGTCGTCTACAACCACACCGCCGAAGGCAACCACCTCGGCCCCACGCTGTCCTTCAAGGGCATCGACAACCAGGCCTACTACCGGCTGGTGGACGGCGACCTGAAGCACTACATGGACTACACCGGCACGGGCAACTCCCTCAACGTCCGGCACCCGCACTCCCTTCAGCTGCTGATGGACTCCCTGCGCTACTGGGTGACGGAAATGCACGTCGACGGCTTCCGCTTCGACCTCGCCTCCACTCTGGCCCGCGAGTTCTACGACGTGGACAAGCTGTCCACCTTCTTCGAACTCATCCAGCAGGACCCGATCGTCTCCCAGGTCAAGCTGATCGCCGAGCCGTGGGACATCGGCCCGGGCGGCTACCAGGTGGGCAATTTCCCGCCGCAGTGGACCGAGTGGAACGGCAAATACCGCGATACGGTCCGCGACTTCTGGCGCGGCGAGCCCTCGACCCTGGGCGAATTCGCCTCCCGCCTGACCGGTTCCGCGGACCTCTACGAAAGCTCTGCCCGGCGCCCGGTGGCCTCGATCAACTTCGTCACGGCGCACGACGGCTTCACCATGCGCGACCTCGTGTCCTACAACGAGAAGCACAACGACGCCAACGGCGAAGGCAACAACGACGGCGAATCCCACAACCGCTCCTGGAACTGCGGCGAGGAAGGGGACACGGACAACGACCACGTCCTGACCCTCCGCGCCCGCCAGCAGCGTAACTTCATCGCCACCCTGCTGCTCTCGCAGGGCGTCCCGATGCTCCTGCACGGCGACGAGCTCGGCCGCACCCAGCAGGGCAACAACAACACCTACTGCCAGGACTCCGAGCTGAGCTGGATCCACTGGGACGCGATGGACCAGCCGCTGGTGGAGTTCACCGCCGTCGTCAACAAGATCCGGCACGACCACCCGATCTTCCGCCGCAGCCGCTTCTTCGACGGCCGCCCTGTGGTCCGCGGTGAGGGCGAGAAACTGCCGGACATCGTCTGGCTGAAGACGGACGGCACCGGAATGCTCCCGGAGGACTGGGGCAGCGGCTTCGGCCGGACCATCGGTGTGTTCTACAACGGCCACGGCATCCAGGAACAGGACTCCCGTGGACGCCGGATCACTGACGACAGTTTCCTGCTTGGCTTCAACGCCCACGACGACGACGTGGACTTCGCCCTGCCGGCCGAGGAGTACTCACGGTTCTGGGACGTGCTGGTGGACACCGCGGACCAGGCGGACACTGAGGCGCCGCTGAAAGCCGGGTCTGTGCTGAAGCTGGCGGCAAAGTCGATGGTGGTGCTCCGGGCCCACTCCGGCCCCGAGGTGGAGGTGGACTACTCCGCGGCAGCCTCCCTCGCCGCGATGGCCGAGCACGAGGATTCGGCGGATGCCGGTTCTGCGGTCACGGCACCGGAAGCTGCGGCGGACCCGGCACCGGAGGCTCCGGCGGCGCCGGAACCGGAGGCTCTGGCCGAGTCGGCGCCGGAGCCCCCGGCAACCGGCGCCTCCAAGGGCTCCGCGAAAGCCTCCGGCTCGAAAAAGGCGGGGGCCGACAAGCCGAAGACGCCGAAGGGCCGGGCTAAATGAGAACCCCCGTCTCGACGTACCGGCTGCAGATCCGGCCCGGGTTTACGCTGCAGGACGCCGCTCAGGCCGTGCCATACCTGAAGTCGCTGGGCGTGGACTGGATCTACCTCTCGCCGATCCTCACGGCGGAGCGCGGCTCGGACCACGGCTACGACGTCACCGATCCCTCCGCCATTGATCCGGACCGGGGCGGCGCGGACGGCCTGCTGGCGGCGTCGGCCGCCGCGCGGGAGGCCGGCATGGGCGTGCTGGTCGACATCGTGCCCAACCACGTCGGCGTCGCGACCCCGGCCCAGAACCCATGGTGGTGGTCGCTCCTGAAGGAGGGGCAGCAGTCCCGCTACGCGCAGGCGTTCGACGTCGACTGGGACTTCGGCGGCGGCCGGGTACGGATCCCGGTGCTGGGGGACGACTCCGACGTCGACGCGCTGGAAATCAAGGACGGGGAACTGCGGTACTACGACCACCGGTTTCCGCTTGCAGAGGGCACGTATACCGCAGGTGACTCCACTGCCGACGATCCCCGCGAGGTCCACGACCGTCAGCACTACGAACTGATCGGCTGGCGCCGGGCCGACACGGACCTGAACTACCGCCGGTTCTTTGCCGTCAACAGCCTGGCCGGAATCCGGGTGGAGATCCCCGAGGTCTTCGATGAAGCCCACGCGGAGGTTGTGCGCTGGTTCCGGGAAGGGCTCGTCGACGGGCTGCGGATTGACCACCCGGACGGCCTCGCCGATCCGGAGGGATACCTGCACCGGCTGCGGGAGGCCGCGGGCGGCAGCTACCTGCTGATCGAGAAGATCCTGGAACCGGGCGAGGCCCTGCCGGCCGGCTTCGCGTGCGAGGGCACCACCGGCTACGACGCCCTAGCTGACGTGGACCGGGTGTTCGTCGACGCCGCGGGCCAGGGCCCGCTTGACGCGCTCGACGCCGAACTGCGCGGCGGCGCTGCCGACTACGAGGACATGATCCGCGGCACCAAACGCCGGATCACGGACGGAATCCTGCACTCGGAAATGCTCCGGCTGGCTCGGCTGGTCCCTGCTTCGGCAGGACTGGGCCAGGAAGCCGCGGCGGACGCACTGTCCGAGATCATCGCCGCGTTCCCGGTCTACCGCAGCTATCTTCCGGAGGGTGCGGACGTCCTGAAAGAGGCATGCGAACTCGCGGTCCGCCGCCGCCCCGAACTGGAAGGCGCCGTCGGCGTGCTGCTGCCGCTGCTGCTCGACGCGCAGGCCGAACTCGGCATGCGCTTCCAGCAGACCTCCGGGATGGTCATGGCAAAGGGCGTGGAAGACACCGCGTTCTTCCGCTACACCCGGCTGGGCACCCTGACCGAAGTCGGCGCCGACCCCACCGAGTTCGCCGTGGCACCGGAGGAATTCCACACCCGGATGGCCCGGCGCCAGGCCGAGCTGCCGTTGTCCATGACAACCCTCAGCACCCACGACACCAAGCGCAGCGAGGACACGCGGGCCCGGATCTCGGTCCTGGCCGAGCTCGCACCGGAATGGCAGGCATCCCTGCACCGGCTGCAGACGCTGGCGCCGCTGCCGGACGGCCCGCTGGCCAACCTGCTGTGGCAGGCCGTCGCAGGCGTCTGGCCCGCAGACCGCGACCGGCTGCAGTCCTACGCGCAAAAAGCCGCCCGGGAGGCCGGGAACTCGACCAACTGGATCGATCCGGACGAGGCCTTCGAGGCGAAACTTGCAGCCGCCGTCGACGCCGCCTTCGACACCCCGGAGGTGACCGACGAACTGGAATCCCTCGTGGCCCTGCTGGAGCCCTACGGGGCCGCCAATTCCCTGGGCGCCAAGCTCGTGCAGCTCACCATGCCCGGGGTGCCGGACGTCTACCAGGGCACCGAATTCTGGGACCGCTCGCTGACCGATCCGGACAACCGGCGGCCGTTCGACTTCGGTGCCCGCCGGCGCGCCCTCGCCGCGCTCGACGCCGGTGAGCGTCCGGCGTCGTTCCTGGACGAGGCAGCGAAACTCCTCGTCACGTCGCGGGCCCTGCGGCTGCGCCGGGACAGGCCGGAGCTGTTCACCGGGTACACCCCGGTCACCGCCACGGGCGCCGCCGCAGCGCACCTGCTCGCCTTTGACCGCGGGACTCCCGCAGCCCCGGGCGCGCTGACGCTCGCCACCCGGCTGCCCCGCGGCCTCGAGCAGCGCGGCGGATGGCAGGACACGACCGTCGAGCTCGCCGCGGCCATGGCCGATGAACTGACCGGTGCCACACACGGTCCGGGCACCGTGGCCGTGGGGGAGATCCTGCGGGACTACCCCGTGGCCCTCCTGGTGCCCACCGCCTAAGCAGTCCTTCGATATGGGGAATAGTACCGACATGGGGAACGGAAGAATGCCATGACCTTGCCTGCACACGGAAGCGACCGCTTCGATCTCTGGGCACCGGAAGCGCAGGCCGTCACGCTCCTCGCTGACGACCGGAAGTACGACATGACCCGCCGCGGCGCGGAGGCGCCCGGCTGGTGGACCGCCGCCGGGGCGCCCGCCGACGGGGACGTGGACTACGGCTACCTGGTGGACGGGGATCCCACCCCGCTGCCGGACCCGCGGTCCCGCCGCCAGCCCGCGGGCGTGCACGCGCTCTCCCGCACGTTCGACGCCGGACGCCACCAGTGGGCTGACGGCCAGTGGGCGGGGCGGGAGCTCAAGGGCGCCGTCATCTACGAACTCCACGTGGGCACCTTCACGCCGGAGGGAACACTGGACGCCGCGGCAGGGAAGCTGGCGTACCTGGCGGAGGTGGGCATCGACTTCGTCGAGCTGCTGCCGGTCAACGGGTTCAACGGCACCCACAACTGGGGCTACGACGGTGTCCTCTGGTACGCCGTGCACGAAGGCTACGGCGGACCCGCCGCGTACCAGCGCTTCGTGGACGCCGCCCACGCCGCCGGCCTGGGCGTCATCCAGGACGTTGTCTACAACCACCTCGGCCCCAGCGGGAACTATCTTCCCCGCTTCGGGCCCTACCTGAAATCGGGGGAGGGCAACACCTGGGGCGACTCGGTTAACCTGGACGGCCCGGAATCGGACGAGGTGCGCCGCTACATCCTGGACAACGCCGCGATGTGGCTGCGGGACTACCACGTGGACGGCCTGCGGCTGGACGCCGTGCACGCCTTCAAGGACGAGCGCGCCGTGCACCTGCTGGAGGACTTCGGCGCCCTCGCCGACGAAATAGCCGCCGAGACCGGACGTCCGGCCACGATGATCGCGGAATCGGACCTGAACAACCCGCGCCTGCTCTACCCCCGGGACGCCAACGGGTACGGGCTGGCCGGGCAGTGGAGCGATGACTTCCACCACGCCGTCCACGTCAACGTCAGCGGCGAAACCACCGGCTACTACGCCGACTTCGACTCGCTCGGGGCTCTGGCCAAGGTCCTGGAGCGCGGGTTCTTCCACGACGGCAGCTACTCCAGCTTCCGCGCCCGCCACCACGGCCGGCCCATCGACCCGGCTCAGGTCCACCCGGCCGCGCTGGTGGTGTGCAGCCAGAACCACGACCAGATCGGCAACCGGGCCACCGGGGACAGGCTGTCCCAGACCCTGGGCTACGGGCCGCTCGCGCTCGCCGCCGTCGCCACTCTGACCTCGCCGTTCACGCCCATGCTGTTCATGGGCGAGGAATACGGGGCCACCACCCCGTGGCAGTTCTTCACCTCCCACCCGGAACCGGAGCTGGGCAAGGCGACGGCCGAGGGCCGGATCAGGGAGTTCGAGCGCATGGGCTGGGACCCCGCCGTCGTCCCTGACCCGCAGGATCCGGAGACCTTCACCCGGTCCAAGCTGGACTGGGCCGAGGCCTCGCGAGGGGACCACGCCCGCCTCCTGGAGCTGTACCGGGCACTCATCGCGCTGCGCCGCACCACGCCGGACCTGACTGAACCCGGCTTCGAGGACACCGCCGTCGATGTCAGCGAGGACGAGGGCTGGCTGCTGCTGCGCCGCGGTACTCACCCACTAAGGCAGGATATGACGTATGACATATTTGGCAGCTGATACCCGCTACGACTCCATGCCCTACCGCCGCGTGGGGCGCAGCGGCCTGAAACTCCCGGCCATCTCACTGGGCCTGTGGCACAACTTCGGCGACGACAAGCCGTTCGAAATCCAGCGCGCCATCCTGCGCCGCGCCTTCGACCTGGGCGTCACCCATTTCGACCTCGCCAACAACTACGGCCCGCCCTATGGCAGCGCCGAGACCAACTTCGGCCGCCACTTCAAGGACGACTTCAAGCCGTACCGCGACGAGCTGATCATCTCCAGCAAGGCCGGCTATGACATGTGGCCGGGCCCGTACGGCAACTTTGGCTCCCGCAAGTACCTGCTGGCCAGCCTGGACCAGTCGCTGGGCCGGATGGGCCTGGACTATGTGGACATCTTCTACAGCCACCGCCCGGACCCCGAAACGCCGATGGAAGAAACCATGGGCGCCCTGGACCAGGCCGTGCGCTCCGGCAAGGCGCTCTACGCAGGCATTTCGTCCTACACCCCGGAACAGACCATTGAGGCTGCGGGGATCCTCAAGGAACTCGGCACCCCGCTGCTGATCCACCAGCCCAGCTACTCCATGCTCAACCGCTGGACCGAGAACGGCAGCCCCAACCTCTTCGAGGCGCTGGAGCAGGTGGGCGCCGGGTCCATCGCGTTCTCGCCGCTGGCCCAGGGCATGCTCACCGACCGTTACCTGAAGGGCATTCCGGCCGACTCCCGGGCCGCCCAGCACAAGTCCCTGGGTGAATCCATGATCACCGAGGAAAAGCTGGACCGCGTGCGCGGGCTCAACCGGATCGCAGAGGGCCGCGGGCAGACGCTCGCGCAACTGGCCATCGCCTGGATCCTGCGCGATCAGGGCAAGGGCTCGTCGGTCACGTCCGCACTGGTGGGCGCTTCCAGCGTCCGGCAGCTCGAGGACACCTTGTCTGCGATCAACAACCTGGATTTCACGGCCGATGAGATCGACGCGATCGATGAATTCGCCGTCGAATCAGACATCAACCTGTGGGCCCAGAAGCCGTAGGCGCCGCAGTTAACACAAGCGCCGGGGCCGCCGGGGAACAACCGCGGCCCCGGCGGCGTTGACTAGACTACTAAGGGCGCCTTACGGCGTCGTGTCCGCCTGCCGCCCGCACAACTGATGCATTAGATCAGAGTGCGGCCGCGCCGGTCACCCTTGTTTCTCAAAAGGAGTTCCGTGTCTTCACATCCGATTCGTGTTGCAATCGTCGGCGTAGGTAACTGCGCCGCTTCGCTGGTCCAGGGCGTCCAGTACTACAAAGATGCCGACCCCAAGGCCACGATCCCGGGCCTGATGCACGTGGAGTTCGGCCAGTACCACGTCGGCGACGTCCAGTTCGTTGCCGCGTTCGACGTGGACGGCAAGAAGGTGGGGCAGGACCTGTCCGACGCCATCCTGGCCAGCGAAAACAACACCATCAAGATTGCCGATGTCCCGCCGACCGGCGTCACGGTCCAGCGCGGCCACACCCTGGACGGCCTGGGCAAGTACTACCTCGAGACCATCGAGCAGTCTCCGGAGGAGCCGGTCGACGTCGTCCAGGCCCTCAAGGACGCCCAGGTTGACGTCATGGTCTGCTACCTGCCGGTCGGCTCCCAGCAGGCCGCCGAGTTCTACGCCCAGTGCGCGATCGATGCCGGCGTGGCGTTCGTCAACGCCCTGCCGGTCTTCCTGGCCGGCACCAAGGAATGGGCGGACAAGTTCACCGCCGCGGGCGTGCCGATCGTGGGCGATGACATCAAGAGCCAGATCGGTGCCACCATCACGCACCGCGTCATGGCCAAGCTGTTCGAGGACCGCGGCGTCACCCTGGACCGCACGTACCAGCTGAACGTCGGCGGCAACATGGACTTCAAGAACATGCTCGAGCGCGACCGCCTGGAGTCCAAGAAGATCTCCAAGACCCAGGCCGTCACCTCCAACGTCGAGGCCGAGCTCGCAGCCAAGGACGTCCACATCGGCCCGTCCGACTACGTCCAGTGGCTCGATGACCGCAAGTGGGCCTTCGTCCGCCTTGAGGGCCGCAACTTCGGCGACGCCCCGGTGTCCCTGGAATACAAGCTCGAAGTCTGGGACTCGCCCAACTCCGCCGGCGTGATCATCGACGCCATCCGTGCCGCCAAGATCGGCCTGGACCGCGGCATCGGCGGCCCGCTGGTTTCGGCGTCGAGCTACTTCATGAAGTCGCCGCCGGAGCAGTTCAACGACGACCTCGCCCGTGAAAAGGTCGAGGCCTTCATCCGCGGCGACCTGGAGCGCTAACCGCCCCCGCTGCCGCCCTGCCTCCGGACGCTCCCTCACGTTTGGCGTGTTCCAACCCGACGCTCCCTCACCAATGGTGGGGGAGCGTCGTCGTTTTCGGATTGGGGCCGGGGATGCTCCCTCACCTTTGGCCGATACCGACCCGATCCTCCCTCACGTCTTGCAGACATCGGCGGCTCGCTGCCTCAGATTGCGCTGGAAAAGCCAGCTGCGGCCGGCGGGCTGAGGTATGAGGTGCGGAGGATTCGCTTCATCTTGGTGACGGCGCCGGAGAAGCCATCCGCGAGGTCATCTTTTGTCAGGACGAGCACTGTCCATCCGGCTGCCTCGAAGGCCTTGTCACGGCGGCGGTCGCTGAAGATCTGTGCGGGGAGCAGGTGGTGCCCGCCGTCGTACTGAACCGCCAGCCGCCGACGGCGATACCCGAGGTCCGCCGTCGGCGCGGCAGGACTGTCCGGTCGCAGCGGGAGCTGCAGTTCCGGTTCCGGGAGCCCGGCGTCGCACATCGCTAGCCGCAGCAACGTCTCCGGCGCTGAATCCGAGCCCACGCGCATCAAGTCCAGTGCGGCACGGGCGCGGACGATTCCCTGCAGGTTCGGGTGACGGCCCACCATCCAACGCAGCTCATCGATGGTCGCAAAGGGATCACTGCGCCCTTCCAACCCCAGTCGGGGAATCCGCACCAGCTCGTCGCCCAGGCAGACCAACTCCGGCAGGCTCAACCGCAGGG
>NZ_KI914908.1:130428-132139 GCF_000520575.1 Arthrobacter sp. I3 | reverse complement strand
GTCCGGGAGCGCGTGCTGATCCGGATCCCGTCCACTGTCTCGACCTCGCCCTCCAACGCAAGAACCGTGTGTCCGAGGATGCCTTTGCGCCGGACCTCCGGGAGCGCCCGCGGCTTGCTCAGGTGTAGCTCCTCCGAGTCCGAGAGCCAAGGAGGCAATATCTGGCATCGGAGCCTGGCAGCGGTGACGTGGGAGATCCAGGCGCCGGGCGACGCTGCGGCCAACGCACGAGCCGCCGCCTCCAGCTCGAAGTCCCAATCCGTGGGCCGGTAGAGACCCCGGCTGATGTGAATTACGTCGGAGTGCCTGAGTCTGGTTCTCGGCACTCCCAAGGACCTTGCATCCGCGATGGTAAAGGGTGCTGCGCTGAGTGGACCGGGAAGCTTCGTAGGCTTTTCCATGCTGGCATTTTGAACCTATTTGGAAAGCCGCGCAGGAGTTATCCACAGATGTCCCGGATCGGCGCGGCGGCAGGCGCAAGCGCCGCGCCGGACCTGAGGGAGCGTCGGTTGGGGAGTTGCCGGACCTGAGGGATCGTTGGTTGGGGGGATGCAGGAGGTGAGGGAGCGTCAGGTGGGTTAGAAGAGGCCGACCGGGTTGCCGGCGTCGTCGACGTCCATCCGCATCGCTGCCGGCACCTTGGGCAGGCCAGGCATGGTCATCACGGCGCCGGTGAGGGCCACGATGAAGCCCGCGCCGGTCTTGGGGATGAGATCCCGGACGTGGATGGTGAAGCCCTTGGGCGCACCGAGCCTGGTGGCGTCGTCGGTGAAGGAGTACTGGGTCTTCGCCATGCACACCGGCATCCCGGACCAGCCGTTCTTCTCGATCTCGGCCAGCCGTTTGAGCGCGGGCACGGAGAAGTCCACGCCGTCGGCGCCGTAGATCTCCTGCACGATGGTCCTGATCTTGTCCTCCACGGACATCTCCAGCGGGTACAGGTGCCGGAAGCCGTGCGGGGCGTCGATCGCGGCCGCCACCTTCGCAGCGAGCTCGTCGCCGCCGTCGCCGCCACCGCCGCGGCCCCACACATCGGCCACCGCGGCCTGGACACCCTCCGCGGCGCACCACTGAAGCAGCCAGTCCAGCTCCTCCGCGGTGTCCGTGGCGAATTTGTTGACCGCCACGACCGGGGTGATGCCGAACTTCTCGACGTTCCGGATGTGGCGCCGCAGATTGGCGACGCCGGCGGCCAGCGCCTCCACGTTCGGCTCCTTGAGCAGGTCTTTCGGCACGCCGCCGTGCATCTTGAGCGCCCGGACGGTAGCCACGAGGACGACGGCGGACGGGGCGACGTCGGCCATCCGCGCCTTGATGTCCATGTACTTTTCGGCGCCGAGGTCCGCGCCGAACCCCGCCTCGGTGATGACGATGTCCGCAAGGCGGCGGGCCGTCTGCGTGGCGATGAGGGAGTTGCAGCCGTGGGCGATGTTGGCGAAGGGCCCGCCGTGCACCAGCGCCGGGGTGCCGGCGATGGTCTGCACGAGGTTGGGTTTGATCGCGTCCTTGAGCAGCATGGTCAGGGCGCCCTGGACGCCGAGGTCGGCCACGGTGACGGGCCGGCGGTCGTAGGTGTAGCCGAACGTGATCCGGCCGAGCCGGTCGCGCAGATCGTTCAGGTCCGTGGCGAGGCAGAACACGGCCATGATCTCCGAGGCCACGGTGATGTCGAAGCCGTCCTGCCTCGGCGTGCCCTGGGCGGGCCCGCCGA
>NZ_KI914908.1:107944-130328 GCF_000520575.1 Arthrobacter sp. I3 | reverse complement strand
GCCCGCCGAGGCCGATCACGACCTCCCGGAGGGACCGGTCGTTCATGTCCAGGACGCGCTTGAACGTCATCCGGCGCGGATCGATGTTGAGCTCGTTGCCCTGGAAGATGTGGTTGTCCACGAGGGCCATGAGGGCGTTGTTCGCCGAGGTGATGGCGTGGAAATCGCCGGTGAAGTGCAGGTTGATCTGGTCCATCGGCAGCACCTGGGAGTAGCCGCCGCCGGTCGCGCCGCCCTTCATGCCCAGGATGGGGCCGAGCGAGGGTTCGCGCAGCGCGATCATCACGCTGTGCCCGGCCCGGGCCAGGGAATCCGCGAGCCCCACCGTCGTGGTGGATTTGCCTTCGCCGGCGGGGGTGGGCGACATCGCGGAGACCAGCACCACCTTGCCGGGCGCTCGCACGGGGGCGCCCGCCGCAACGGTCAGCTTCGCAGGGTCGATCTTGGCCTTGTAGGGTCCGTAGAGCTCCAGCGCGTCCGGGGTGATGCCGGCGGCCGCCGCAATCTGCCCGATCGGCTTCATGACTGCCCGCTGGGCAATTTCCAGGTCGCTGGGGACGTTGTTCCCGGCAGTGGTGGTCTCAGACATCGTTGTCCTTCGGCTCGTGGCGTCGGCGGGTTTGTCCCGGTCCGGTGTCGCCGGGCGGGGTTGGAGCGGTCGGAGGGGTTGGAGCGGGCGGAGGGGTGGATCCGGTTCAGGGTGTGTGGCCCACCGGGATGGTCAGGCTTCCAAAATACTGGCTCACGGCTGTGTGGTAGCTCTCCAGCGTAATCGCGGCGGTGCGTTGCCAGCCGAACTCCTGGGCATGGATCGCGGCGGCGCGCCCCATGTCGGTGCGGGTTTGGGTGTCGTCGAAGAGCGACTCAAGGGCGTCCGCCCAGTCGCTGGCCTTGTGGCCCTCGATCAGCATCCCGGTCCGTCCGTCTTGGACGGCGCGGGAGAGGCCGCCGACTTTCGTGGCGAGCACCGGCGTCCCGCAGGCCTGCGCTTCCAGCGCCACCAGACCGAAGGACTCGCTGTAGGAGGGCATCACCACGACGTCGGCGGACCGGTACCAGCCGGCCAGCTCCGGGGCGTTCACCGGCGGGTGGTGGGTGGCGACGTCGTCCATTCCGGCGGCGCTGATCAGCGTCTTGAGGTTGAAGTCCTTGGCGCCGCTGACGGCCCCCAGGATGGTCAGCTGCAGGTCGATATCCGGGCGCCGGGAGCGCAGGAGCGCCGCCGCCTTGATCAGGATCTGCGGGCCCTTGAGCCGCTGGATCCGGCCCGCGAACAGCAGATGGAACTTGTCCGGGGCGATGCCGTGCTGGGCCCTGGCCCTGTTCCTGAAGGCCGGCGTGAAGACGGCCAGGTCCACGCCGGGCGGCGCGACGTCAATGTGGTCGATGTCGGCGTTGTAGTGCGAGACCAGCTCGGCCGCTTCCGTGCCGGTATTGGCGATCATCCGGGTGGCGCCGTCGACAATCCGGTGCTCGCCGTCCTCACGCCGCCGTGGCTCGGGCTGTTCGCCGGACTCGAGGAGCTGGTTCTTGACCTTCGCCATCGTGTGCATCGTGTGGACGAGGGGCAGCCGCCACAGCTCCGCGAGCTCCAGCCCGGCCACCCCGGAGACCCAGTAGTGGGAATGGATGACGTCATACCGGCCGTGCGGCTGGAGCTGCCGGATCCGGTTGATCTCGGCGACCATGCTGTGCAGCAGCCCCGGAAGTTCCTCCTTGGGCAGCTTCCGGGGCGGCCCGGCGAGGACGTTGTGCACGCACACGCCCGGGGATGGGTGTTCGACGGCGGGCTGGGTGGCCGAGGTGGACCGGGTGAAGATCTCCACTTCCACGCCGGTTTCGGCGAGGGCCGCGGCCAGCGCGCGGACGTACACGTTCATGCCGCCGGCGTCACCGGAGCCGGGCTGTTCCATGGGTGAGGTGTGCAGGGAAAGGAAGGCGACGCGGCGGATCAGCGACACGGTTCCCCTTTCCTCTGCCCATTTCTTTCTGCGCAATGCATGTCGATAAAACATTACTCCTGAAGTGCCTGCCGGTTCACGGGCCCGCAGGCTCGGTCGGCAGACCAGGGCGTGCTGCTAACGTGGCCGCTGTGAACACAACGACAGGACAAGAACCTGCAGCCGGCTGGACCATCCGGGAGGCTGGCCCGGAGGACTGGCCGGGCATCTGGGCGCGATCCTTGGCACCGGCGAGCTGCACCCCAACCAGGGCGGCGGCGGCAGCCATGTGGCCAACGCGGGTTACATGGTCCACCCGGCCCAGGCCGGCCGCGGACTGGCCCGGGCCCTCTGCGCCTATTCACTCGACGCCGCGCGCGGCGCCGGTTTCCGGGCCATGCAGTTCAACGCCGTCGTGGAAAGCAATGTCCGGGCCGTGGCAGCCTGGAAATCCATGGGCTTCGAGGTGCTCGCGACCATTCCCGAGGCGTTCAACCACCCTGAACTGGGCTACGTGGGCCTGCACGTGATGTACCGAAAGCTCTAGGGTTGACGGCCCGGTGCCGCGGGACGCTGATGTTGGCGGGCCGTTAAGGCCCACGGGCAGCTACGGCCCGCCGTGCCAGAGACGGCCCAGTTCCGGGAACGCTGCTTCATAGCCGGCCAGCAGTTTTCCGGCGAGGTCATCCGAATCCACGAGCGGATGCCTGGCGAACGCGGCGAGGGCCGCCTCCCGCCGGCCGGTCGTCGCCGCCTCCACCACGAGCCGTTCGACGTCCTTGACGCGCCGCAGCAGCTCCAATTGCGCCGGTCCCGGACGGTCCTGCGGGACCGGCCCGGCGCCGTCTGGCGTCACCCGGCACGGAACTTCGACGACGGCGTCGGCCGGCAGCCCCGGGACAGCCGGCACCACCTGCGCGCCGGATCCGGCGCTGCCCGCTTCCGGGCCGGCGGACCCGGGGGTGGTGACGGCGTTGCGCGTGTTGAGGATCAGGTCCGCCGGGCCGCCGCCGGAGAGGGCGCGCATGGCCGCCAGCGCCACCCGCTCGTAGCCGCCGCCGGCGAGGTCGGTCTCGTCGCGGCGTTCGCCCGAGGTGCGGGCCTCCGCGAGGTAGCCCTCCTCGCGGGACCTGCGGGCGCCCTCCCACAGCGCAAAAGCCTCGGCTCCGGCGGCAGCCAGCCGGGGATAGAGCTCGGCCTGCTGCCGGGCGATCGATTCCCCCCGGGTCTGACCTGCGGCGCGCATGCCGGCGACCGCCCGAACGGTGTCGTAGTAGTAGAAAAGATATTCATTCGGCAGGCAGCCAAGGCTGGCCAGCAACCCGGGGGAGAACAGCCGGCCTTCCTCGAATTCCGACAGCGCCGCAGGGTTCGCGAGCAGTGCCGGGAGGGCGTCCCGGCCCCCGGCTTCCAGCCGGTACAGCCAGCCGAGGTGGTTCAGGCCGTAGTAGCCCACGCCGTCGAGCGTGCCCTCGGGCAGCGCGACGCCGGCGGCCCGCGCCGCGCGGTGCACCAGGCCGCTGGCGGAGTCGCAAATCCCGATCACCTTGGGGCCGAGCACGGGGACCAGGGCCTCCGTGACCATGCCGGCGGGGTTGGTGAAGTTGAGCAGCCACGCCCCGGGGCAGCGGCTCCGCATTTCCTCTGCGAGCCGCAGCATCGGCGGAATGGAGCGCAGCGCGTAGGAGATCCCGCCGGCGCCTGTGGTTTCCTGGCCCAGGAGTCCGAGGTCCAGGGCGATCCGCTCGTCGGCGGTCCGGCCGGCGGTGCCGCCGGGCCGGATGGCGGCGAAGACCATGTCGGCGCCGTCCAGGGCTTCGGGGAGGGAGGACACGGCACGGATCTGCGGGCCGGAACCCCGCGGGCCGGAACCCGGCGGCCCCTGCCGGGCCAGGGAGGCCAGGACCGCCTCGATGGCCGCCAGCCTGGCGGGGTCGACGTCGTAGAGCATCAGCTCCCGCACCAGCCCTGCGAAAGGCCCGGCAGAGAGCGCCCGGTAGACCAGGGGGACGCGGAAGCCGCCCCCGCCGGCGATCGTGAGCCGCATGCGGACAGTCTATTCCCCGTCTTGTTCCCCGCCGGTTTGGGCCCCGCTTTCCCCTGGTATCCCTCGACGGCGGTACGGCGTAATGTGCCGTATATGGACGCGACCCCGGCGCGGAGATTTGATCCGCTCTCTGCCGTCCGCAGCCCGGCCGCGGACGGATTCGACCTGCTCCTGACCGGGACCGTGTTCCAGGACATCATCTTCACCGGGCTGCCCCACGCGCCGCAGCCCGGCACGGAAATCTGGAGCGACGGGATGGGCAGCTGCCCCGGGGGCGTCGCCAATCAGGCCATCGCCGCCTCCCGGCTGGGACTGCGGACCGGTCTTGCCGCCGTGTTCGGCGATGACGGCTACGGTGACTACAACTGGAAGATTCTGGCCGCCCAGGAACACGTGGACCTGTCCCTGTCCCGGCGTGTTCCAGGCTGGCATTCGCCCGTCACGGTGTCCTTGAGCGTGGAGAAGGACCGGTCCATGGTGACGCACGGGCACCCGGCGCCGGTGACTTCCACCGAGCTGGTCGGATGCCCGCCGCCGGCGCTCGCAGCCGTTGCGGAGCTGGGGGAGGAGCTCGAACCGTGGGCTGTCGACGCGCACAAGAACGGCGTCCAGCTGTTCGGCGATGTCGGCTGGGACCCCACCGGCGCGTGGTCCTCGACCCGGCTGGACAACCTGAAGTATTTCCACGCTTTCATGCCGAACCAGCACGAGGCCATGAACTTCACGGGCTGCGACGACCCCTGGTCCGCCCTGTACTCGCTTGCGGACCGGGTTCCGGTGGCGGTGGTCACCCTCGGCGCCCAGGGATCCATGGCCGTGGATTCGGAAACGGGGGAGGAGGAGTGGGTCCCGTCCCTGCCGGTCCGGGCCTACGATCCCACCGGCGCCGGTGACTGCTTCGGTGCGGCCTTCATTGTCGGCTCCTTGGCCTGCTGGCCGCTGGGAGACCGTCTCCGCTTCGCCAATCTGTGCGCCGCCCTGGCCGTCCAGGAGGTGGGCGGCTCGCTGGCCGCGCCCGGCTGGGGCGACATTGCCGACTGGTGGCAGCGGGCCAACGCCCGGAAGGAACGGCAAAGCAGCCAATGGCTTCGCCGCTACCGCTTCCTGGAAGAGATCGTGCACGACGTCCCGCCCGAGGCGCAGCGGCGCGCGACGGCGACCATCGCCCACCAGTCCGACGCGTAGACGGGCGGGCGCGGCTGGGCTTTCGTGGCTGGCACCACTGGAAATGTCCTCCGGTGGGGCCGGGGCGTGGGCATGGACCCGTTGTGCGCGGCCTTGGGTGTGAAGATTGGGCATGTCCCGCGGTGGGTCCGGCCGGGATTTGTGGCACCACTGGACATGTCCTCCGGTGGGGCCGGGGCGTGGGCATGGACCCGTTCTGCGTGGCCTTGGGTGTGAAGAATGAGCATGTACCGCGGTGGGTCCGGCCGGATTCGTGCCACCAGTGGGCATGTCCTCCGCTGGGGCCGGGGCGTGGGCATGGACCCGTTCTGCGCGGCCGTGGGTGTGAAGATTGGGCATCTCCCGCGGGGAGGAATGGGCATGTCCAGCGGTGGCCGGACCCGCCCGATTATTCGGCCCGCAGCGCCGCGCCTAGAATCGTTAGGTGACTTACCAAGCAGCAACAGGCGATCTCCTGCCCGGTTCGGCGGCAGTGCCGGCCCACGCTGAGGAGCGCTCAGCCGTAATCGATCTCGACGCCATCCGGCACAACGTCCGCCGCATCGCAGCGGTGGCCTCACCCGCGCAGGTCATGGCCGTGGTCAAGGCCGACGCGTACGGGCACGGCGCCGTCCAGGTGGCCCGCGCGGCCCTCGGCGCGGGGGCCAGCTGGCTTGGCGTCGCCCACATCTCCGAGGCCCTCGCCCTGCGTGCCGCCGGGATCGAGGCGCCGCTGCTGGCTTGGCTGCACACCCCGGACAGCAACTTCGCCGCCGCAGTGGCCGCAGGAATCGACATCGGCTGCTCGGGCTGGGAGCTGGACCGGATCGTGGCCGCGGCCCGCGAGCAGGAACGGCCCGCCCGCGTCCACCTGAAGGTCGACACCGGGCTCGGCCGCAACGGCGCCACCCTCGATGCCTGGGACAGCCTGGTCGGCGAAGCCATGGAACACCAGGACCAGGGCCTGCTCCGGGTCGTGGGTATCTTCTCCCACCTGGCCGTCGCCGACGAACCCGAACGGCCCGAAACCGACGAGCAGCTCGCCGCGTTCCGCCAGGTCCTCGCCGTCGCCCAGGACGCCGGCGTGGACCCCGAGGTCCGCCACCTCGCCAACACCCCGGCCACCCTCTCCCGGCCGGACACCCACTTTGACCTGGTCCGCGTGGGGCTGGGCCTGTACGGGCTGTCACCCTTCGAAGGGCAAAGCCCGGCCGAGCTCGGGCTGCGCCCGGCCATGACGGTCCGCACGGTGGTCTCGCACTGCAAGGACGTGCCCGCCGGGCAGGGCGTTTCCTACGGGCTGAACTACCGCACGGACGGCGTCAGCACCCTCGGGCTCATCCCGCTGGGCTACGCCGACGGCGTGCCGCGCATCGCCACCGGTGGCCCCGTCCGGGTCGAGGGCGTGAACTATCCGGTAGTGGGCCGCATTGCGATGGACCAGATGGTGATCGACCTCGGACCCCGCCACGTGGCGGCCGGAGGCCCGAGCATCCTCGGCGCCGAGGCAGTGCTGTTTGGCGACGGCGCCGACGGCGGACCCACAGCCGATGACTGGGCCAAGGCCGCCGGTACCAACAACTACGAGATCGTCACCAGGATCAGCCCCCGCGTGCCGCGCCGCTACCTGAACGAAGAGCCCTCCACCGGCGAAGAGCGGCCGTGAGCGCGCCCGCGTGGGAACGGAGCCTTGAGGTCCACACGGCGGCGCAGACGCATGCGCTCGCCGCGGCCCTCGGCGCCGTGCTGGAAACCGGCGATCTGCTGGTCCTGACCGGCGAACTGGGTGCCGGGAAGACCACGTTCACGCAGGGGCTGGGGGAGGGCCTGGGAGTGCGGGCCGGCATCATCTCGCCGACCTTTGTCCTGGTGCGCATCCACCCCAACCTGCCCGGAGGACCCCGGCCGGGCGGGCCGGACCTGGTGCATGTGGACGCCTACCGGCTGGAGTCGGCCGCTGAAATCGACGACATCGATCTTGAAAACACCATGGACAGCGCCGTGACGGTGGTCGAGTGGGGCCGCGGCCGGGTTGAGCACCTCAGCGACAGCCGGCTGGAGGTCGAACTCCACCGCACCCGCGGAGGCGCCGCCGCTTCCGCCCAAACCCCCGAAACCCCAGCCGAAACCGGCGCCAGTCCCGTTCTGGATTTCGACACGGACGACGACGACGAACCGCGGACCGTCGTGATCCGCGGCTTCGGCCCGCGCTGGGCCGAAGCGCCGACGCTGCCCGGCCCCGAGACCATGCCCGGCGCCGGGCCCCTGCCCGGGACCACGCCCCAGACCCCGGAACGGAATCCCTGATGCTGATCCTCGCCATCGACACTTCAGCTGTCGCCAGCGCCGCCCTGGTCTCCGATGATGCGCCGGAATCCGTGCTCGCCAGCTTCGCCACCGAGGACACGCGCACCCACGCGGAGGTCCTGGCCCCGGGGATCGACGGGCTCCTGGCTGAGGCCGGCGTCAGCGGGCACGACGTCGACGCTATCGTCACCGGCGTCGGCCCCGGCCCGTTCACGGGGCTGCGCTCCGGGATCGTCACGGCCCGCACCCTCGCCTTTGTCTGGGGCAAGCCGCTGTACGGCGTCATGAGCCTGGACGCGATCGCCCTGGAAGTAGCCGAATCCACCGACTCGGCAGCGGAGTTCATTGTCGCCACCGATGCGCGCCGCAAGGAAGTGTACTGGGCCCGGTACACCCTCTCCGATGCCCAGCTGCCGCATCTGGAGGACGGCCCGCACGTGGGATTCGCCGCGGACCTGCCGGATCTGCCCGTCTACGGTGCCGGGGCAGGAATCTACTCCGACGCAGTCAAGGCGGTCGCGGAATTCAGCACCCGCCAGCCGGAGGCCCTCTCGCTCGGCCAGTTCGCACTCGCCCGGCTCTCCGCGGGGGAACAGCTCCTGGACTCCACCCCCCTGTACCTGCGCGAATCCGACGCCCAGGTGCCCGGACCCCGGAAGCGTGCCCTGTGAGCGCGGAGCGAGCCGTCCGGCTGCCCGGCGGGGTCACCCTGCGGGACATGGACGCCGCGGACATCCCCGCCATCCACGCCCTGGAACTCCGGCTCTTTCCCGTGGATGCCTGGCCGCTGCAGATGTTCCACGACGAGCTGGCGCAGGTGGATACCCGCCGCTACCTCGTGGCGGAGGTCCACGGCGGGATCGTGGGCTATGCCGGGCTCATGTGCATCGAGCCGATCTCGGACGTCCAGACCATCGCCGTGGTGCCGGAGCAGGAAGGCAAGGGCATCGGCTCTGCCCTGCTCACCGAGCTGATCGCGGAAAGCCGGCGCCGGCACGCCCAGGACGTGCTGCTCGAGGTCAGGGCGGACAACCCCCGGGCCCAGCAGCTCTACCTGCGCTTCGGCTTCGAACAGATCCACGTCCGGCCCCGCTACTACCGCGACGGCATCGACGCCCTGATCATGCGGCTCCAGCTGCCCCGTGAACCGCTCAGCCCCCAGCCAACGGAAGCAGGCCGACCATGAACCGCACCCAGCCGCTCGTGCTCGGCATTGAGTCCTCGTGCGACGAAACCGGCGTCGGCATCGTCCGGGGGACCACCCTGCTGACGAACACCGTCTCGTCCTCCATGGACGAACACGTCCGCTTCGGCGGCGTGATCCCCGAGATCGCCTCCCGTGCCCACCTCGACGCGTTCGTCCCCACCCTCGAGGAGGCCCTCGCGGAGGCGGGAGTGACGCTCGCGGACATCGACGCGATCGCCGTCACCTCCGGGCCGGGCCTGGCAGGTGCCCTTATGGTGGGGGTGTGCGCGGCCAAGGCGCTCGCCGTCGCCACCGGCAAACCGCTCTACGCGATCAACCACCTGGTGGCGCATGTCGGCGTCGGGCTCCTGCAGCAGGGCGCCGGCGCGTCGTCGCCGCAAACAACGCCGCACGCCCTGCCGGAGAATATGGGCGCGCTCCTGGTCTCCGGCGGCCATACCGAGATCCTGCGGATCCGGAGCATCACGGACGACGTCGAGCTGCTGGGCTCCACGATCGATGACGCCGCCGGCGAAGCGTATGACAAGGTGGCGCGGCTTCTGGGCCTGGGCTACCCGGGCGGTCCGGCCATCGACAAGCTCGCGCGCACGGGCAACGCCAAAGCCATCCGGTTCCCGCGCGGGCTCACCCAGCCCAAGTACATGGGGACCGCCGAGGAACCCGGGCCGCACCGCTACGACTGGTCCTTCAGCGGGCTCAAGACCGCCGTCGCCCGCTGCGTGGAGCAGTTCGAGGCCCGCGGCGAGGAGGTGCCCGTGGCGGACATCGCCGCGGCCTTCCAGGAAGCCGTGGTGGATGTCATTACCGCCAAGGCGGTGCTCGCTTGCCGCGAAAACGGCATCACGGAGGTCCTCCTGGGTGGCGGGGTCGCCGCCAACTCGCGGCTGCGCCAGCTCACCGAACAACGCTGCAGTGCGGCCGGCATCCGGCTGACGGTGCCGCCGCTGCCGCTGTGCACGGACAACGGCGCCATGGTGGCCGCGCTCGGGGCGCAACTGGTGATGGCCGGCGTGCAACCGAGCGGGATCGGTTTTGCCCCGGATTCCTCAATGCCGGTCACGACCGTCTCCGCCTGAGGCCACAGCCTGAGGCTTCGTCCGCGTGAAGGTAGGACGGCCTGGGGCTCCGGCCGCCTGCGTTGCGGCTGCCGCGGGAGCTAGGCGTCCGGACCCTGGCGCATCTGCTTGACCAGGTCCAGGACGACGGCGCGCAGGTCCCCGCCGTGCTCGGCGGCGACCCGGCGCTGCCGCTGGTAGCCGGCGCCGCGCTCGATGATCTTCTCGACGTCGGCCAGTTCGGCGCTGCAGCCCAGCTTCGCCGCCACCGGCTCAAGCCGCTTGAGCGTCTCGCGCAGGTGCTCCGTTACGAGCTGCTCGTTGCCGTCGGCGTCGAGGATGATGATCGCGTCCAGGCCATACCGGGCCGCGCGCCACTTGTTTTCCTGCACATGCCACGGGGGCATCGTGGGAATGGTGCCGCCGTTTTCCAGCGTGGTGGAAAATTCGTCGACAAGGCACTGCGTCAGCGCCGCGATCGCCCCGACGTCCTCGAGGGTGGCCAGGCCGTCGCAAATGCGCATCTCGATGGTGCCAAGCGCCGGAACGGGGCGGATGTCCCATCGGATCTCGGAGAGCGTGTCAATCACACCTGTGGTGAACATGTCCTGGACGTAGGACTCGTAGTCCTCCCAGCTGGCGAACTGGAACGGCAGCCCGGCGGTGGGCAGCTGCTGGAACATGAGGGCGCGGTGCGAGGCGTATCCGGTGTCCTCGCCGCCCCAAAACGGGCTGGACGCGGAGAGCGCCTGGAAATGCGGGAAGTAATTGACCAGGCCGTCCAGCACCGGAAGGACCTTGTCCCGGCTGTCCAGTCCGACGTGCACATGGACGCCGTAAATGACCATCTGCCGGCCCCACCACTGGGTCCGGTCAATGAGCTTGGCGTAGCGTGCCTTGTCCGTAACGGGCTGCAGCTGGGGCGGGCTGAAGGGGTGGCTCCCGGCGCAAAAGATCTCCACGCCCATCGGATCGGTCACGTCCCGGACAGCCGCGAGCGAGCTGCTCAGGTCCGCCTTGGCCTCCGCGACGGTGGTGCAGATGCCGGTGACGAGCTCCACGGTGTTAAGCAGCAGCTCCTGCTTGATGTGCGGGTGCTCGTCGTCCTCATTGAGTTCGGGATGCCGGGCCGCGACGCCGCGCAGCACCTGGTTCGCCACGGAGGCCAGCTCACCGGTCTCGGCGTCGACGAGCGCCAGCTCCCATTCCACGCCAAGAGTCGACTGCCTGGATGAAGCGAACTCGATCTTCATGTGGTCCCTTCACTGTTCTGCTGTCGCTGGCCGTGGTCCTGGCGGGGAAATGCGCTGGCAAACATCCTCGGACATGCCTCTGGACATGGCACCGGCGGTGTCACATGCAATTTCCCACACACCAGTGCGCCGGCCGGGCGGCCGGCAGGGCTACGGGTGGTCCAAGTCTAGTGCAGGGGCGGCCCCGGGACGGTGTCAAAGTTGCCGCTGGTGCGTGAGTGTATTCACAACATCGCTGGTCAGCGACGGCGCGCGCGGTTGCGCGTTGGGCTGCGGGTAGCCGGAGCGATCCTGGCGTTTAATGGAGCTGTGCCCATTCTGAACAAAGACATGACCCTGTGTATCTCGCTCTCGGCCCGGCCCAGCAACAACGGGACGCGCTTCCACAACCACCTGTACGAACAGCTGGGCCTGAACTGGATCTACAAGGCCTTTGCCCCCACCGACCTCGCCCAGGCGATCGCCGGGGTGCGCGGCCTCGGCATCCGCGGCTGCGCCGTGTCCATGCCTTACAAGGAGGACGTGATCGCCCTCGTTGACGTCATGGACCCGTCGGCGAAGGCCATCGACTCGGTCAACACCATCGTCAACGACGGCGGCCGGCTCACGGCGTACAACACCGACTACACCGCTATCGAGCAGCTCCTGCAGAGCTATGCAGTCCCCACGGACTACTCGGTGCTGGTCCTGGGCGCCGGCGGCATGGCCAAGGCCGCCGTGGCCGCGCTGCGGGATGCCGGGTTTAAGGACGTGACCGTCGTGGCCCGCAACGAGGGCCCCGGCCGCGCCCTGGCCGAACAGTACGGCTTCGCCTGGCGCGCGGACCTGGGCTCTGCGGCGTCCGGTACCGGCACGGCGGACATGCTCATCAACGTCACCCCCATCGGGATGGCCGGCGGCCCGGACGCCGCCGCGCTGCCGTTCCCGCAGGAGGCCATCGACGCCGCCAAGGTGGTGTTCGACGTCGTCGCGCTCCCGGCCGAGACACCGCTGATCAAGGCCGGCCGCGCGGCCGGCAAGACCGTGATCACCGGAGCCGAGGTCGCCACGATCCAGGCGCTCGAGCAGTTCGTGCTGTACACCGGCGTCCGGCCGACCGACGAGCAAATCCGGGCAGCCGAGGACTTCACGCGGGCCCAGTAGCCCAGTGGCCCACTAGCCCTGTAGCCCAGTTGCCCGGCCGCTTCGCTGAGATCCGGCGGCGGGGCACTGCGCCGCCGGGCACTGCGCCGACGGGATCCCTCGGGCGGGTCTAGACGGGGTCCACCGAGACGGCCACCCGGTCCTCACCGATCCTGGTGAGGACCAGGGTGGCTGCTTTCTTGTCCTTGTGCTTTGCGCTGCCGCCGGGCAGGAGCTGCTTGCGCAGCTCTTCGGGCGTGACAGCCATACCGCGCTTCTTGATGTCCAGGACCCCGATGCCTTGATCCTTGACCCAGGCCTTGAGTGCCTTGACGTTGAACGGCATCACCTCCAGGACCCTGTAGGCCTTGGCGAACGGGGTGTCATGCAGCTCCGGGGCGCAGATGTAGGCGATGTGCTCGTCCACGAGGTGCCCGCCCAGCTGGAGGGCGACGTCGGCCACCAGGCCAGCGCGGATCACCGCGCCGTCGGGCTCGTACAGGTACCCCTCCACGGGTCCCACGGGCGCCACCGGGCCGGCACCGAAGTCCTCGCCGCTGGTGAGCTCAGCGGAACCAAGGGGCCCGAGCACGAGGGCCGCGCGCCGCACCCCGGGACGCCGCACCGCGTTGAACCACAGGGCCACCTCGGTCACGTCCCCGCCCACGGAGACCCACTGCGCCTCGCAGCCGGCCGGCACGGAATCGTGCGGCATGCCCGGTCCCATCTTCACGCCGACGGCGCGGCCGGAGCCGGCGAGTGACTCCACGAAGGACAGCGGCGGGGAGAAATCCTCCGGATCCCAGATCCGTTTGGTACCCGAGGTGGACGTCGTGCGCCGGGCCGGGTCGAGCCAGACGCCGTCGACCCCCTCGAGCGATACCGACGTGGCATCGGAATGGACCACTGTGGCATTGCGGAACGGGATCAGGTTCATCGTGGCGCAGGCGGCTGTGGCCTCGTCCATTTCCACGGCCGTGACCACCAGGTCCAGGGATGCCAGGGCCATGGAGTCCGCCCCGAGCCCGCAGCCGAGATCCGCGACGTGGCCGATCCCGGCCTCCGCGAACCGCTGCGCGTGCCGTGCCGCCACCGTGAGCCGGGTTGCCTGTTCCAGACCGGCCTTCGTGAAAATCATCTGCCGGGCGAATTCGCCGAATTTGGCCTCGGCCTTGGTCCGCAGCCGGGACTGGGTGAGCACGGCCGAGACCAGTTCGGGGGAGTGGCCGGCCTTGCGCAGCGACGCCGTGAGGCGGAAGGCCTCGTCCTCGCGGTACGGGCCCAACGACGCCAGCAGCTCCCAGCCCTCGGGGGTGAGGATCGGGGCAATATGTTCCTGCGGTGCGTCAGTCATGGCATCCAGCGTAGTTGAGGTCCGCGGGCGCGATGTGACCGGACGGCGGGGGCTAGGCTTGATGGCATGGAAGACAGCGGCACAGGCGACAGCATCTCAGCGGACACGGCCGGGCAGGACACGGTCGGCAACGACGACGCCGGGCAGGAGCGCCGGCGCCCGCAGGGACTGGCCCGCTACGCAAAACCGGCGCTGATCGCCGGAGCGGTGATCGCCGTCGTGTCCGTCGCACTTTTGGTGATTATCTTCTTCCTCGATTCCTTCAACGCCACCGTGTATTCCGTCGGCGGCAAGAACGTCCAGGACGCTACGGACGAGGCCAGGGCCATCCGCGAGACCTATGCCGCGGCCCGGCTCGGCGGCATCATCTTCCTCATCGCCGGCATTCTGCTGGCCGCCGCCGGCGCCGTGCTGATGTTCCGGCACCGGAATGACGAGGGCCAGAACACGGACGAAGACGACGGCGAGGACGTGGACTTCGACGACCTCGCAGACCAGTAGCCAGCCAGGA
The DNA here is from genome assembly GCF_000520575.1 of Arthrobacter sp. I3. Lineage (NCBI taxonomy): Bacteria > Bacillati > Actinomycetota > Actinomycetes > Micrococcales > Micrococcaceae > Arthrobacter > Arthrobacter sp. I3. Next base: position 116,368 of record NZ_KI914908.1, on the reverse strand, counting down.
GGCGCGCGAATAGACGGGCTAATGGGCAGGCGCCCGCACCGCCAGGCAGTGCCAACGGCCACGGGCCACGGGACATGCCCAGCCTCCTGCGCCGCGGATGGACATGTCCTCCCCGGCAGCCCGCACCCGTTGGGTATGTCCACCGCTGAGCTTCAAGAGTGGGCATTTCCTCCCGGGTAGCCGACGCATGTTGGGCATGTCCATCGCTCAGCACGGGCACAGAGCATGATGCCCAAATGTCCTCTGGCCGCAACAAAGAATGGGCATGGCCCTCTGGACCGGCCGCCGTCGTAGGGCACGTCGATCGCTCAGCAGGGGCACAGAGCATGAGGCCTAAGTGTCCTCTGGCCGCAGCAAAAAATGGGCATGTCCTCCCGGACAGCCCACGCACGTTGGATATTTCCGCTCCGGCGGCCCGTATCCGTTGGGCATGTCCATCGCTCAGCGCGTGCAGTGAGCATGAGGCCCAAGTGTCCTCTGGCCGCAACAAAAAATGGGCATGTCCCCCAAGGGAAAATGTTCACCCGGAACGAATTTCTGGCACTCGCCTTGACCGAGTGCTAACCATTTACATAGAGTCGTCATTAGCACTCTCCCTAGGAGGGTGCTAACACATGAAGCGCGTTCCGCCAGGCACGCTGCCGGCACCGCGACGACGGTCTGTGCGCCTTGGCATCACCGCTTCATAGTCCACGAATTTGCTGACGAAAAGGAGAGGTCCGAGTGTCGGTCTCTATTAAGCCTCTTGAGGATCGTATTGTTGTCCGCCCGCTCGAAGCCGAGCAGACCACGGCTTCCGGCCTGGTTATCCCGGACTCCGCGCAGGAGAAGCCGCAGGAAGGCGAAGTTGTTGCAGTAGGCCCCGGCCGCTTCGATGACAACGGCAACCGCGTTCCCGTTGACGTTGCCGTCGGCGACGTCGTCATCTACTCCAAGTACGGCGGAACCGAAGTCAAGACCGGCGGCACCGAGTACCTCGTACTCTCCGCCCGCGACGTTCTGGCGATCGTCGTAAAGTAACTCTCTTGGACCCCCGCGCAGCCGATCCTTCGCAATGAACGGATCAGTTGCGCGGGGTTCTGTCTTGAAAGGACAAAACCATGGCAAAGCAGCTTGCGTTTAACGACGCTGCCCGCCGGTCGCTTGAAGCCGGCATCGATAAGCTCGCCAACACCGTCAAGGTCACGCTGGGCCCGCGCGGCCGCAACGTCGTACTGGACAAGAAGTGGGGCGCCCCCACGATCACCAACGATGGTGTGACCATCGCCCGTGAAGTCGAGCTGGACGACCCCTACGAGAACCTTGGCGCGCAGCTTGCCAAGGAGGTCGCCACCAAGACCAACGATGTTGCCGGCGACGGCACCACCACCGCCACCGTTCTGGCCCAGGCCCTGGTCAAGGAAGGCCTGCGCAACGTAGCGGCAGGCGCCGCACCGGGCGAAATCAAGCGCGGCATCGAGGTTTCGGTCGAGGCCGTTGCCGCCCGCCTGCTGGAGAACGCGCGCCCGGTTGAAGGCACGCAGGTTGCCAACGTGGCCGCAATCTCCGCCCAGAGCGACGAGGTCGGCGAGCTCCTGGCCGAGGCGTTCGGCAAGGTCGGCAAGGATGGTGTGATCACCATCGAGGAGTCCTCCACCACGCAGACCGAGCTGGTCCTGACCGAGGGCATGCAGTTCGACAAGGGCTACCTGTCCCCGTACTTCGTCACTGACGCGGAACGCCAGGAGGCCGTCCTCGAGGACGCCCTGATCCTGATCAACCAGGGCAAGATCTCCTCTGTGCAGGACTTCCTGCCGCTGCTGGAAAAGGCGCTGCAGAGCTCCAAGCCGCTCTTCATCATCGCCGAAGACGTCGAGGGCGAGGCCCTGTCCACGCTGATCGTCAACCGCATCCGCGGCACGCTGAACGTCGTCGCCGTCAAGGCGCCGGGCTTCGGTGACCGCCGCAAGGCCATGCTGCAGGACATCGCGACCCTGACCGGTGCGCAGGTTGTCTCCGCGGAGCTGGGCCTGAGCCTGGACACCGTTGGCCTTGAGGTGCTCGGCACCGCACGCCGCATCACGGTCACCAAGGACAACACCACGATCGTCGACGGCGCCGGTTCGGCCGAGGACGTCGCCGCCCGTGTTGCCCAGCTGCGCGCCGAGCTGACCCGCACCGATTCGGACTGGGACAAGGAAAAGCTGCAGGAACGCCTGGCCAAGCTGGCCGGCGGCATCGGCGTGATCAAGGTCGGCGCTGCCACCGAGGTTGAGCTGAAGGAAAAGAAGCACCGCATCGAGGACGCCGTGTCCTCCACCCGCGCTGCCCTCGAAGAGGGCATTGTGGCCGGCGGCGGCTCCGCCCTCATCCACGCGCTGAAGGCGCTCGACGAGGACCCCGCCGTTCAGGCCCTCGAAGGTGACGCGGCTGCCGCCGTCGGCATTGTCCGCCGCGCCCTGACCCAGCCGCTGCGCTGGATCGCCCAGAACGCCGGCTTCGACGGCTATGTCGTCGTTGCCAAGGTCGCCGAATCCGCCGTGAACCAGGGCTTCAACGCCAAGTCCGGCGAATACGAAGACCTGATCGCCGCCGGCGTTATCGACCCCGTGAAGGTGACGCGTGCGGCTCTGCGCAACGCGGCGTCCATCGCGGCGCTGGTCCTCACCACAGAAACCCTCGTGGTGGAGAAGCCGGCTGACGAAGACGAGCACGCAGGGCACAAGCACTAGGCTCTGCCCGCAGGGGGACGGTCCGGCATCTGCCGGGCCGTCCCTTTTTCTGTCGAGTCACTGCTGCCGTTCTGCCGTGTTCGTGGCCGCAAGTTGCCGTGATTCTGGCAGAGTTAACCCGTCAGGTGCCGCTCCAGCGTCGCGGGTTCACTGGAAACTCCCACGTTGGCATGCCTCAATGGGGATCAGTGGCCACCGTGGCGATTGGCCATCAAAATTACGTTTTGGTAACATGGAGGCTTTGGTTATCTGGTTGAGGGGTAGTTCTATGACACAGCAAGGAACCTTGCCCCGGCCTGCCCGGCAGAATGCCGCGGCGGGGCACGATCCCGCAGCCAAGTCCGGCCGAAAATCCACCTTCAGGCCCGAAATCCAGGGACTCCGGTCCCTCGCCGTGCTGATGGTCATGACCTATCACATCTGGCTGGGCCGGGTGTCCGGCGGCGTGGACGTTTTCCTGCTGATCTCGGCCTTCCTCATGACGCTGCAGTTCGTGGGCCGCTACGAGCAGGGCCGGTCCATGGCCCTCATCAAGCACTGGCTGCACCTGTTCCGGCGCCTCGTCCCGGCCGCCGTCACCGTCCTTGTGGCCATCCTTGCCGCAACGGTCCTCTTCCTGCCCCGGACCCGGTGGATGGAAATCATCAACCAGGGCTGGGCCTCGCTGGGCTATGCCGAGAACTGGCTCCTGCAGACCCAGGCGACGAACTACTACGCCGCGGACCACAGCCAGGCCAGCCCCTTCCAGCATTTCTGGTCCCTTTCGATCCAGGGACAGGTCTTTATCCTGTGGCCGCTCATTTTTGTGGGGGCCGCGGTCGCCGCCAAGCGCTTCAGGCTCCGCTACCGCGTGCTGCTGTGCTACATCTTCGCCGTGATCTTCGTTGTTTCGCTGCTCTACTCGATCGTCTTCACGCAGGCGAGCCAAACGGAGGCGTACTTCGACACCTGGGCCCGGCTGTGGGAGTTTGCCCTGGGCACGCTGGTGGCTTTGGCCCTTCCTGCCCTGCGGCTTCCGCGGGCCTGGCGGGTCGGGCTTGGCTGGCTGGGCATTGTGGCCATGCTCAGTTGCGGCCTCCTGCTCAACGTCCAGGCTTCCTTCCCCGGGTTCGTGGCGCTCTGGCCCACCCTGGCGGCCGCCTGTGTCATCGCAGCCGGGCAGTCGGGCAGCAAGCTGGGCGTCGACCGCATCCTGAGTTCGAAGCCCCTGGTCCGGCTGGGCGACATTTCGTATGCCCTGTACCTGTGGCACTGGCCGGTTCTGGTCATCGCCCTTGCCGTGATGCACAGGGAAAAGGCTGGTCTGATCACAGGCGCCGTCATAGTCACTGTTTCACTGGTGCTCGCCTACCTCACCACCCGCTTCATTGAGAAGCCCTGGCGTGAGTGGCAGTGGCCGGAGGTGCGGCGGCGCCGTGCCCTCGTTGCCATCGGCGTGGCCGTGGTCACCGCCGCCGTGCCGCTGGCCGGGATTCAGATCCAGCAGCACCTCGAAAGCGAAGCAGTCCTGGCCCAAGCCCCGAAGAACAACCCGGGCGCCTTGGCGCTGACGCCGGGCTTTGTGGACCAGGCCGACGCGAACGCCGTCCTGCTCCCCACCCCGCAGACGCTGCCGCAGGACTGGGCCAGCCTCCCGAATTCGTGCTCCGGTGACCTGCAGCCGCAGGACCCGGTCCTTCAGAAGGACTGTTTCCAGAACAACCAATCCGACACCGGAGCGAAAAAGGTCCTCGTGATCGGGGATTCCCACGCACAGCAATGGCTGGGCTCGATTGCTCCCCTCAGCGATGAGAAGGGCTGGCGGCTCTACGCCATGCTCAAGGGTGCCTGCAAACCCAACATAGCGCCGCAGCACGTCTCGGCGGATTGCGACAATTTCAATGCGGCCGTCGCATCGGAAGTGAAGAACAACCCGCCGGACGCCATCATCATCGTGGGCACTGAGGCGGCGCCGTCGTCGCCACAGGAGACCGTGATCCCGGGCTTCGAAGCCACTGCGAAGGCTTGGACGGACGAGGGCATCAAGGTCGTGGCCCTCCGGGACAATCCACGCTTTACCTTCAACATGGCAGAGTGCGTAGCGACAAAGGGTGCCGACGCGCCGGACTGCAGGCCGCGCGAGCAGGGCCTCCTTGCGGCAACGAATCCCTTGGCCGCGCTCGAGGCCAAGCTGCCGGGCGTCGCGTTCGTTGACATGACTGACCTGATCTGCACCGGCACGGAATGCCCGGGCGCGGTCGGCAACACCTACGTCTACCTGGACAACAACCACCTCAGCCGGAGCTATGCGGCCAGTATGGCCCCCATGTTCAGCGAGAGGCTCCTCGCCGCGACCGGATGGGGCCCCTAAGCCCGACGTTCCCCGGCCCCTAAGCCCGACGTTCCCCGGGACTGCCGGCCGTCGCGGGCACCTGCGGCGCCCGTGGGTCAGTGCTGGGAGCGGTCCGCCCTGCGCCTCAGCTGGCGGGCGGTGTCCGGTGCCAGCCGCCTGGTCACCAGCCGGTAGAACAGCAGGACGCCGACGGCGGCCACGACGATTCCGACCAGGTTCAGGAACAGCTGCAGGGCGGAGCCGGCTGCCTTCTGGTACTCGCCCAGGACCAGTGCCACGGCCACGAACCCGGCTGCCGGCACCGTGGTGACGGAGATGAACACCCCGATCAGCGCCGCCGAGCGCCGGCTGATGACCGACAGCATCCCGGCTGTCCCGGCGAGGACGGCGACGATCAGGGAATAGGGGCCGGGGTGGTAGATGAATTCAACTGCTGAACCGTGGTCCAGCGCGTCCGCGGGGAACAGCCCGAGTGGCACGGAGAGCCACGCGGTCAGCGCGGCGGCCAGCATCGCGACGGGAAAACCAACGCCGAGGGCCAGGGCCGCGTCACGGCCAAGCCGCCGCTGGCGCCGGACCAGGGCCACGGCCAGGGCAGCCAGCGGGCCGAACTCCGGGCCTACGGCCATGGCACCGACAATCGCAATGGTGGAGTCCGTCACGATGCCGATGGCCGCCAGCTGGGTCGCCAGGACCAGGAACGCCAGGAAACTCCACGTCAGGCGCGAATCCTCGCCGGTCTGCCGCGACACCTCGTCCCAGATCACGGCGTCCGCGCCCTCACCTGGAGCCTCCGCCTCCGCCCTGTCGGCGCGGTCCGAGAGCACAAGGTCCGGTGCGATGACCGTAATCGATCCCCGCTGCTGGACATCGAGGGCGTGCAGCTTCTCCACGAGCCCCTCCACGGATTCCCGGGCCAGCAAAACCTCGATGACGTCCCCGGGCGGCGTGACGGAAGAGGCCTTCGCGAGCGCCACCTCCGAGACGCCGACGTGGTTTGTACAACTTTCGAGAACAACTCCGGACAATTCACCCGGAACACAAATGCGCACCTGCACGATCACTTGGCGGCCTCCTCAGACTCCTACCAGCCTAGCCTCCGCCCCGCGGCCGAAGGCGCCGGCCGGCCCCTCTGGATGCCCCGCCGGCCAGGCGTGTGAAGGACGCCGCCGGGCCCGTGTGATTGGCAAAGAAAATTACGTTTCGGTAACATTGATGTTTTGGAAACCGGCCGGAAGGGATCTTTGTGTCGAACGAGCGAACCACCGTCACCCCGCCACGGGCGGATGCAGGTTCTCCGGCGACCCGAAAAACAAGCTACCGCCCCGAAGTCCAGGGCCTTCGCGCCCTCGCGGTCCTCATGGTGGTCACGTACCACGTGTGGCTGGGCCGGGTCTCCGGCGGCGTGGACATCTTCCTCCTCATTTCAGCCTTCCTGATGACACTCAGCTTCACACGGAAAGTCGAAAGCGGCGCGCCGCTGCGGCTGCTCAGCCACTGGCTGCATCTGCTCAAGCGCCTGCTGCCCGCCGTCGTCGTGGTGGTTCTCGGCGTCCTCGCCGGAACCTGGGCCATCCTGCCGCAAAGCCGCTGGCCCGACGTCCTTGAACAGGCCTGGGCCTCCCTGCTGTACCGGCAGAACTGGCTCCTGGCGGACAGCGCCGTGGACTACTACGCCCAGGACCATTCGGGCGCGAGCCCGCTCCAGCACTTCTGGTCACTCTCGATCCAGGGCCAGGTGTTCGTGCTCTGGCCGCTCGTCTTTGCCGGCACCGCACTTCTTTCCCGCCTGCTCCGCCGCCGGACCGGCCAGGACCACGTCCTGCTGCGTTACCGCTCCCTGCTGGCCGCGGCCTTCGGCGCCATCTTCGCCGTGTCCCTGGCCTACTCGATCCAGCAGACCGCAACGAACCAGGCCCACGCCTACTTCGATACCGGCGCCCGGCTCTGGGAGTTCGCGCTCGGCTCGCTCCTTGCCCTCGCCCTGCCGTACCTGAAGCCGGGCAGGGTCCTGCGCGTCGTGCTCGGCTGGGCCGGCCTCGTGGCCATGCTCTCCTGCGGGCTCCTGCTGACCGTGGACCGTTCGTTCCCCGGATTCATCGCGCTGTGGCCCACGTTGGCCGCCGCCGCGATCATCACCGCCGGTCAAAGCGGCAGCCGCTTCGGGGTTGACCGCTTCCTGACCTGGAAACCCCTGGTGGCGCTGGGGGATAACTCCTATGCGCTCTACCTCTGGCACTGGCCGCTGCTGGTCCTGGCCCTCGCCGGGGCGGGCATCACGGCACCCAACCTGTTCCAGGGGCTGTGCATCGTTGCCGCGTCCCTCGTCCTGGCCGTGCTCACCACCCGTTTCGTCGAGAAGCCGCTGCGCGAATGGCACTGGCCCAAGCGCCGCGCCTGGCGGACCGCCGTCGTGATCGCCGCCTGTGGTGCCCTGCTGGCGGGTCCCGTCGCCGTGTGGCAGAGCCAGCTCCTGGCCGACGAAGCCGAGGCGGCGTCCCAGCCCAAGGAACTGACCCCCGGCGCGGCCGCCCTGGCACCGGAAAACGCCGGCAAGCCCACGCCGGAAGCCAAGATCATCCCCGCGCCGGCGGCGATGAAGAACGAGTGGGCGGACATCGACGGGCTGTGCACGGACGCCAACGTCCCCAGCGACCCCCTGCTTCAGGGGTGCCTGCAGAACAACAAGCCGGACAAGGTCACCAAACGGATCGTGGTGCTCGGTGACTCCCATGCCCAGCAGTACATGGCGGCGCTGGGCCCCATCGCGAAAAGCCACGGCTGGGAAGTTGTCACGCTCCTGAAAGGCAACTGCCGCTTCGGCGGGGAGTCCCCGGAGCGGGACGCGGACTGCAACGCCTTCAACCGGGCCAGCGCGCAGTACGTCCTGGACCACCGCCCCGACGCCGTTTTCACGGTTGCGTCCCTGACCCACAAGGAAGCGCCGTTCGAGACCGAAGTGCCTGAGTACCTGGCGGGCATCAAGCCCTTCACCGACGCCGGCATGGACGTGGTGGGCATCCGCGACAACCCCCGCTTCACCATCAATATGCCCGAGTGCGTCCAGAAGTACGGCCCGGATGCCTCGGAGTGCAACGTGCCGGAGCAGGAATCGCTCGCGGGGTCCTCGCCGCTGGACGCCTACCGCGGCCAGGTGCCCAGGCTGCACCTCATGGACATGAGCGATTTCATCTGCGCCAACGGAACATGCCCCGCGGTGGTCGGCAACGTGTACGTGTACAAGGACGACAACCACCTGACCAAGACGTACGTCCAGACCATGATCCCCATGTTCGAACAGCGGCTGCTCGCCGCCACCGGCTGGAAGTAGGCCGGCGCCCACCGTCCGGCGCCCACCGGCCCGGAAGCAGGCCCGGCCGG
>NZ_KI914908.1:106087-107844 GCF_000520575.1 Arthrobacter sp. I3 | reverse complement strand
GCCGGGGGAGCCGTGCGGGCATGGGGCGGCTCACATTGAAACCGGACATTACCGCCCGGAATATGGCTATCGCCGCCAAGGTTCTACTATTTATTGAGGACTTCTGCACGAATCATCTGCACGAACCTTTTGCATGACCTTCTGCACAGGCCAGACCCGTAATGACGGGCTGGTCATCTGTTGCAACCCCTACCCGTGACCCCGTAACCCAAGGTAAGAGGCGCACTCATGACCCAGCCCGAACACGATCCCTTCGGCTTCATCGGCCTGACGTACGACGACGTCCTGCTCCTGCCCGGCCACACCGACGTGATCCCTTCGGAAGCGGACACGTCGTCCCGGATCTCCAAGCGCATCACGGTCCAGACCCCGCTGCTCTCCGCCGCGATGGACACAGTCACGGAGTCCCGGATGGCCATCGCCATGGCCCGCCAGGGCGGTCTTGGCGTCGTGCACCGCAACCTCTCCATCGCCGACCAGGCCGACCAGGTGGACCGGGTCAAGCGCAGCGAATCCGGCATGATCACCAACCCCCTGACCATCGGCCCCGAGGCCACGCTGGCCGAGCTGGACGAAATCTGTGCACGCTACCGCGTCTCCGGCCTTCCGGTCGTGGACGAGGGCAACAGGCTGCTGGGCATCGTCACCAACCGCGACACCCGCTTCGTGCCCGAATCCGACTTCCCGCTGCGGCTGGTCAGCGATGTCATGACCAAGATGCCGCTCGTGACTGGACACGTCGGCATCAGCCGCGAGGAAGCCTCGCACAAGCTGGCCACGAACAAGATCGAGAAGCTCCCGCTCGTTGACGAGCAGGGCCGGCTCAAGGGCCTGATCACCACGAAGGACTTCACCAAGGCCGAGCAGTACCCGCTCGCCACCAAGGACGACGAAGGCCGCCTGCGCGTCGGCGCGGCGATCGGCTTCTTCGGCGACGGCTGGGAACGCGCCATGGCGCTGATCGACGCCGGTGTGGATGCCCTCTTCGTGGACACCGCGAACGGCCACTCCCAGGGTGTGCTGGAAATGATCCGCCGGCTCAAGTCCGATCCCGTTGCCGCGCACGTGGACATCATCGGCGGCCAGGCCGCCACCCGCGAAGGCGCCCAGGCCCTGATCGACGCCGGTGCCGACGGCATCAAGGTCGGCGTCGGTCCCGGGTCCATCTGCACCACCCGTGTGGTGGCCGGAGTCGGCGTCCCGCAGATCACGGCCATTTACGAGTCGGCGAAGGCCGCCATCCCGGCCGGCGTGCCGCTGATCGCCGACGGCGGCCTGCAGTACTCCGGTGACATCGGCAAGGCGCTCGTCGCCGGCGCCGACACCGTGATGCTCGGTTCCCTCCTGGCCGGTTGCGACGAATCCCCGGGCGACCTGATTTTCGTCAACGGCAAGCAGTTCAAGAGCTACCGCGGCATGGGCTCTCTCGGCGCCATGCAGACCCGCGGCAAGAACACCTCCTACTCCAAGGACCGCTACTTCCAGGCCGACGTCTCCGGCGATGACAAGCTCATCCCGGAAGGCATCGAGGGCCGGGTCGCGTACCGCGGTCCGCTGTCGTCGGTGGCGTACCAGCTGGTCGGCGGGCTCCGCCAGACCATGTTCTACACCGGCGCCCCGACCGTGGCGGAGCTGAAGGCGCGCGGCAAGTTCGTCCGCATCACAGCGGCCGGGCTCAAGGAGTCGCACCCGCACGACATCCAGATGACGGTCGAGGCCCCGAACTACGGGTCCCGCTAAGACCCGCTGCCCGAACC